>JANPLJ010000001.1:0-1932 GCA_031426475.1 Pirellulaceae bacterium
GTCGATTCGTTCGACTTCAAAGAGACGCTCGCAAAACGCGACGGCGAAATGCATGGTTTTGATGACGCAAGAAATTTCGCGAATCGAGGTGAACTGGGGACGCCGCAGCGTGTGATGAATTCCCCTTGGAATTTCAAGCAATATGGTGAAACGGGAAAAATGGTCTCCGACCTCTTTCCCTGCACTGCAGAGCATGTCGATGACTTGTGTTTTCTCCATGCCATGCATACCGAAGGCGTTGCACATGGTCCTTCGACGCTCTTCTTGCATTGCGGTTCGACGAATTTTGTTCGTCCGTCATTTGGTTCTTGGTTACTGTATGGATTGGGCACGGAGAATGAGAACTTACCCGGCTTTGTTTCGATCTCGCCGTCGATAGGCAATGGCGGCCCGCGTAACTATGGGAGCGCTTTCTTGCCAGCGATTTATCAAGGTACGCAGCTTGGTTCTGCGAATCCATCGATGACCGAATTGAGTATTCGCAATCTAGATCCGGTTATCAAAGACTCAGCGAAACAGCGCGAGCGATTGAATTTGTTGCAGTCGATCAACCGAGCGCAGAGCGAACAGCGAGGTCGAGATTCCGAATGGGAAGCGGTCTTGGAATCATACGAGCTTGCATGGCGAATGCAATCTTCCGCGCCGTCGGTGCTCGATCTGGCCGACGAAAGCGACGAGACGCTTGCAATGTATGGGATCGGTGAAAAAGAGACCGACAACTACGGCCGGAAATGTTTGCTGGCGAGACGGCTTTGTGAGTCGGGTGTCCGCTTTGTTCAAGTGAACTATGGCGACAATTCAGCGAACCCGGCTTGGGATCAGCATTCGAACCTCCCCAAGCACTCGGAGCATGCCAAGGCCGTCGATCGCCCGATCGCCGGGTTGCTTGCAGACTTGAAACAGCGAGGCCTCTTGGAAGATACGATTGTTTGGTGGGGAGGCGAGTTCGGACGTACGCCTTATGCTCAGAAGAACGGCACCGGTCGCGACCACAATCCAGGAGGTTTTACCGTGTGGTTGGCTGGGGGCGGCGTGAAGCCCGGTTTCTCTTATGGCCAGACCGATGAATTCGGTCACAAGGCGATCGAGGACAAAGTCCACATGCATGACCTTCATGCGACACTGCTTCATATGCTCGGATTGGATCACGAGCAATTAACCTATCGGTACGCCGGTCGAAACTTCCGATTGACCGATGTGCATGGTCGCGTCATCGAGTCGATTCTGGCATGATTGACGGAGGTGTAGCATTATGAGTGCGTTATTCGGCGAGTGTGGTAAAAGTCGCGGCTATGTATGCTGCCTTTCAGTTGCGGGAAAACATCAATGCGGCCGCCAAGCATCACTCCGATCATGAGGGATTTGGGCATCGCCATCGACGATGTCATGATGGCGTGGACGCCTTAAGTTGAAGGGCTATTGAAACAAGTCGGTGAGTTCGACATGCCAGGGTAAAAGTGATTGCGAGTAATCATTCTTTTTTAGTCCCGACGCTGTAATCATTGTCGGAAACAACGTGTGCCGCGTGCCCGTTCGGGCTCGATAGACGGCCTCTTTTTGGAGCAACTCTTTCGAGTAGGCTTTCGTGATGACGTAGGGGTCAAACGAGAACTTCATTTCGCAAAGATGCGTACAGAAGTCCGCACGCTGAAGAACAAGATCGATTTGAGCGCCTTGCTCATCTTCTTTTTGCGATTGATATCGCCATGCGAAGGTTCGTGTCTCAACGGACTCGATCCCCAGCTTCTGCTTGATCTGTCGGACATGTTTTAAGCACAAGGACTCGAAAGCATAACCGCACCACGGGAGAAATTTTCGGCTTGAAGAGAGTGAGGCCCAGGTTTGATCGGATCGGTTCTTCGCCATCCAGCTCCAGTAAAAGTACGAGAATTCGTCGGCGATTCGATAGATTCAGCCAACGGAGATTTAGCC
>JANPLJ010000002.1:0-6437 GCA_031426475.1 Pirellulaceae bacterium
GCCTAAGTCAAAGCCGATCCAATAGGGTTTCGATTGATTCACGATGCGGTTTTCTCAAATGCTAGGTCGGGGACAGGCACAAGGTCTAAGCATCCAATAGCGATCAAGCTTGGTCGTTAGAGTCTCCTGCTAAACTATACCTCACGGAACCGCCACAGTTTAATCTGCTTTGCTGTTAAGGACAGGAGTAACTATCGCAATCCAACCCTGGAGTGGCCTATGAGAAAGGAAAAGTGCTGACGAACTGGTTTAGGCTTCTTGACAAAGGTAGCTACTGGTAACTGTAATAAGGGTGTTTGGCGGATCGCTGGGCGTGGCCCAGGTAACTCGATTGCTCTGGTTTTTCAATTTACTTACGAGGATGTTAGGTATGAATCGTTTATGGGCCTTGCTGGCTGTGGGCTTTTTGGGTTTCAATTTGACTGGCTGCGGTGGTGGTGGGGATATGATGGCACCGGACGATCTGGGTGCTCCGACTCCAGAACAATTGGAAGCCGAGAGGAAGTATAACGAAGAGTCCGAGAAAGCCGACCAGAATTAGGCTCCGTTCGGGCGCTTGCACTTGAATTGGTCGTGCCGGGAAGTCTTTTTCGGTACCTGTAACAGCACCTCGTCGAAATGATCGGCGAGGTTTTTTTATCACTTCTTTTACGCGGCTCTTCGATCGCCTGAGATCGCTTCTCCAGGAGCCGAAGATCGCTTTCGAAGCTCGTAGCGGGCTATCAACCACCAACGCGACCATCCATGATGCCGCGAACTGCGAGGTTCAAAGACTTTCCCCAATGGGCTTGCGATGAGCGCAGGAAGCATGATCAATTCAGAGATCACGCCCGCAATCAGGATCGTTAGCATCAGCCAACCGAAGCGCTGTGTCGGGGTAAACGTGCTAAACGCGAATACCGACAGGCCTAGTCCCGAAATCAGAGCCGCTTGTAACGTGGGTACAGCACACCGTTTGTACGCGGCCACAATTGCTTGATGGCGATCTCGGAGCTTAACCAAGTCGGCGCGGAACCAAGACAGGAAGTGAATGGTATCATCGACGGCGACGCCGAGCGCGATACTGGCTGACATCATCGAGCCGATATCGATGGCGATGTTCAGCCAGCCCATTGCTCCAAAGATGCAGACTACCGGCAAGACGTTGGGCAGCATTGCAACCGCGCCGGCACGTATGCTTCGAGATACCAACATCATCAAAGGCGTGATCGTCAAAAACGACCAGAGGGTACTTTCAATCAGGCTCTTGAGCAATTCACGCTGAGCTTTGTAAACAATCGGAACCACGCCGGTGTAAACGGCGGAAAGCCATGCGTGGTTATCCGAAGATAATGCCGAGATCGCTGGGGTCTTCGAAGTAGGTTGCGATTTCAAATCGATCACCTTCGAGATGGCCCACTGAATAGTGCTTGCATCCGTATGGGAGAAATTGCCGGCCAAAACAACTCCGTCTAGTTGATTGAGTCTTTGCAGGCTAACAACGGGTACCGATGCGGGGTTTTGCTCGAGGGGAATTACTTTCACTCGCGCCTTAACCAACAAAGATTGCAACGCGGCAATCGAAGCCCGATGTTTTACGTCCGCCGCGATGTTTGCCGGTGGGTTTGCGTCACCCAGATCGGGATTGATAAAGGGCCGATCCCAAAGGTAGATCTTCGCGCCGCTGTATTTTTGCTCAGGGCTCCATTCAGAAAGTTGACGAAGAATCTGAACGCGATACTCATGAGCCATCATCAAAGGTTCGATCTTGTCCCGCAATTCATGAACGAATTGACCGTAGTCGACTCCTTCGAATGCTGCGACACGCAACGAAATTCGCCAAAGTTCGCTGCCATCTCGGGAATCCGTTTTCAGAAATCCACTCGATATCAAGGAATCTCTAGAGGAATTGAGCCGTTCATTGAAAATATGACGTTGTACAAAGGCAACGGAGTCACCGGATGTCGACGGAAGGGAAGGTAGGAAATTCGCGGCGGAGAGACTGCGGCCGACTATCCCTGCCCCATTCTCCGTTTCACCAAACTCCTTTTCAATCGTTTCCTGAATTAGAGAAGTGGTCTCCATGCGATCCAGAAATGTTAGCCGCGATAGCTCGTCGGCATCGGAGTCGGCGGTTCGAGGGCCTGCGGATTGGCTATCGCGGTTAAAGCGAACCACGATTTCCAGCGGCACCAGACGACCGATGTTTTTCTCAAGCCATCGATAGTCCTGAAGAATACGAGCTCTGGAATCAAAGAGTTCAAGCAAGTCGATACTGGTGCGAGTTTTCGATAGGCCAAATGCAAAGAAAACAATCACGGCCATACATCCGATTCCGACTGGGCCGTAGTTGCGAACGACAAACGTTCCAAACCTCCCCCAGAATCGCTCGGCCTTCGATTCACGGTTATCGCGATTCACCGATCCATCGCTACCGGATTCGACAACCCACTTTCGACCGAACCGAAGAAGATGCAAGATCGTCGGCAAGAATAAGAACAAGACGGCCAGCATGATCATCACACCGGATGCCGCGTAGATACCGAACTTTCGGATCGGAACCAGGTCGCTCGCGTAAAGCGAGATGAGTCCGATAGATGTTGTAAGGCTACAAAGGAAGGCTGGCTTGAACGAATGGATTACAGCGCGTTCGATGGCTCCGTCGAGGCCATCTTCTATCACTGCATCGCGATAGTAATTGATAAAGTGAACTGCTCCCGAAATCGCAAGCACGTAAACCAGCGACGGCATCGAAAGTACGATGGCGTCGACGTTTTGCCCGGTCGCCCAAATGATGGCCAGCGATGACGCGGCGCTAACAATCGCACAGAAAAATACCACGGTCGTCAGGACGACACTTCGCAACGACCAGTACGCCAGTCCAATTCCGAGAAGTCCGGCGATGCCGGCCAATCGAACCAGCGTTCGCTCGCCTTCTTCATCGATAGCTACGTTGTCGACCGGCGGGCCACCCATGTGAAATTGATCGGGGCCAATTCCGCATTCGGCGATCGCTCGACGAATGAGCCCCGGCGGGACATTCGGACGAAACAAACGCGGTTGTCCTACTCCAAGAACTCGCTTGAGCGAATTCGATGCCTCAGGAGTAAGGCTTACAACGACGCAGGTTTGGCGCTGGTCCTGGCCAATCAATGAACCTGTAAGTCGATGGATAGCCGTATCGTATGCAATGCCCGACGGGGAAGCCGTAAGCTGGTTTAGCATCTGGCGACCGGTCATCACGGATTTAACAAACTGTCTCGCTTCGACAACATCCTGCGTCTGGGGAGCGTCGTCGGGAGGCGTCAAAATCGACGCAAGCTTCGCAATTCGCGGATCGTCAGCTTCGGCATCGGGAATGCTAGGATCGGTGCCCAGACGACAGCCGTCCCAACTGAGGATGACAAACTGGTCCGTCGGGAAATTGGCACGGAACCATTCCAGTTCGGCGGTTTCGACGAAAGTCTTCGGCAGCCAGTCCTCGACTTTGTTGACGTTGCTCTGAACCGCTTTACCCGCACCGTAAAATGCGAACGGAACGAAGAGCATCGTTATTGCAAGAATAACGATGCCCCATCGTGAGTAAAAAGTAGGTTTGGGTTTTCGCACAGGCCGAGTCCCAGAGATAGAAAACGAAACAGGCCCTACAGTGTGATCGCGTTCTCGATTTTCAGGTAGCAGCATTTCGCAATATTTCGCCAGCTTTTACGATTGTCCGGCCGCAAAACTTCGCTAACTGCCAAAGTTCAGCAAAACCGAAATCATTTTTCAGCTGGTAGGAGGGCGTTCCACGAATTCGACGTATCTGTTTTCTTCGGCAGCTTGCTGCCCCGCTCGTTCGACTTTTCTCACCCAACTTGGAGACTTTTATACAATTCGGTCTTTCCTAATACCAGCTAATCAGGGTAGAATTCAGTTGTTGAAACAAAGTCTCAATTTCATTTGGTTGGTTTGTCGACCTAAAAGCATATGATTACTAAATCATTAACGGATCGTTGGATTCCCCTGTCTGAACTTGGATTGAATCAAACCGCCCAAGTGATGGAGTTGGATGGGGACGAAGCGTGTCGTCATCGGGTCGAGGAGATGGGCTTACGTGCTGGATCGGCCATCCAGATGCTGCGTTGCGACGCGCCTCACATCATCGCGATCGATGGGCGTCGAGTGAGTTTCCGGTTTAGCGACTGCGTTCAGGTTTGGGTCAAACCGCATTTGGACTTCGAATCGTTGCAATCTGAGGAACGATGACGCCTCGCGATATTACGATCGCTTTGATCGGCAATCCGAACACCGGCAAGAGTTCTCTTTTCAATGCTCTATGCGGGATGAACGCTCGGGTCGGTAACTTTCCTGGAGTTACCGTTGAAAAGAAGGTCGGGCGATACGAAGATTCGGATGGGCAAGTCACGGTTATCGATCTTCCTGGAACCTATAGCTTGTCTGCCCGTTCGGCGGATGAAATGGTCTCCGTCGACGTTCTCTTAGGTGAGAACTCGGATCTACCGCCGGTGGACGCAATTGTCGTCGTAATGGACGCGACCCAGATCGAACGCAATCTTTATCTTTACAGCCAAGTGAACGAGCTTGAGCGTCCAGTCTTGGTTGTGCTGAACATGTGGGATCGACTCGATACAAGCGGAGTGTCGATCGATGTCGCGGCACTATCAGCGAAATTGAATGATCCTGTCGTCACGACGTCCGCGAACAAGCGACTGGGGACGACAGAAGTGAAACAAGCCGTGCGCGATATGTTCAAGCAACCGCATATCTCGACGCCTGCTTCGTTGTTCCCTGGAGTTTTTCAAGCAGAGGTTCAACAGCTATCGGAGTGGATGAAGCAGAAGGGCCATTCGGTTCGGATATACGCAATCGAAAGACTATTGCTCGATAGCGGTGGCCTTGCCGAGAAGCATTGGGCGTCGATGCAGGGGTTAGGTGAATTGAAATCGAAGCTGCAGGCAGCTAGGCAACGACTTTCAGAAACCGATTGTCGGGTACCTGGGATCGAAACCAGGGTTCGATACGCTTGGGTGCAGAATGCAGTTGCAAACGTGGTCAAGCGAGACGCGAATCACCGCGTGACCGCCAGCGATCGTATCGATCGGATTCTGACGCATCGTTGGTGGGGAATCGCGGTCTTCGCATGCATGATGTTCCTAGTGTTTCAAGCAGTGTTCGTCGACCTTGGCGATTACTCCGTATCCGGCGCGATCGAGGCGGGCTTGGCATGGCTTTCCGATGGTGTCGCCAGTGTTTTAAGCCCGGGGGCACTTCGCAGTCTCCTGATCGATGGCATTCTAGCTGGCGTCGGAGGTGTTTTGACGTTTATTCCTCAGATCGCCATCCTTTTTGCGCTGATCGCGATCTTGGAAGATTGCGGTTACATGGCCCGAGTCGCGCTACTGATGGACAAGTGGATGACTCGAATCGGTCTAAATGGCAAGGCCTTTCTGCCTCTCATGACATCGTTTGGATGCGCCGTACCCGGGATTATGGCGACGAGGACTATCGATAATCGGCGCGATCGAATGGTTACGATGTTGGTTGCACCTTTAATGAGTTGTTCAGCGCGTCTGCCGGTGTATACCTTGATGATTACGACCTTTGTTCCAGCGACCGCCTATCTGGGCGGTTGGGTGACATTGCAGGGATCGCTTTTCTTGGCGATGTATTCGCTCGGTGCATTGATAGCAATCCCGATTGCATGGTTGTTAAAACGCTTTGCGTTTCCTAACCAGCCCACCCCGTTTGTGCTCGAATTGCCAACTTATAGCTGGCCATCATGGCGAGTGGTAATTCATCGTGTCTGGGAGCAAGTTCGAGCATTCGTTGCGCGGGCTGGGACGCTCATTCTGGCGACCTCGATTTTGCTTTGGGCGGCGGCCTACTTCCCTAGCGATCATCGCCAGGAAATCACCATGACCGAAGAACTCGAACTCGAGCGAAGCAAATACGATAGTAATGAAGATCCTACCGAGATAAAAGAGACTGCGAAGGCGAAACTTGTCCAGTTGAAGCGATCGATCAACGAAGAACGAGGTCGCTTGATTGAAGCGAGTTTTCTCGGGCGATTCGGTAAAACGCTAGAACCGATATTTCATGCAGTCGGCTGGGACTGGAAAATCGGCGTCGGGGTAATTGCATCCTTTCCGGCACGCGAAGTGATCATCGCGACCCTGGGTACGATTTACTCGCTGGGTGGCGAAGTTGACGAAGAGAGCGATACGCTCCGATCGCAGTTGAAAGCCTCGACATGGCCAGATGGAACACCGGTTTTTAACGTCGTTACAGCGATTTCTCTAATGGTGTTTTTTGCCCTTTGCGCTCAATGTGCTGCGACTTTGGTCACGATTCGATACGAAACACAAACCTGGCGATGGCCGATTTTTACTTTCGTGTACATGACTTCGTTGGCTTATTTGGGGGCTTGGTTGGTCTATGTGATAGGGAGTCGTTTG
>JANPLJ010000003.1:0-2666 GCA_031426475.1 Pirellulaceae bacterium
AATTGATCCGGCCGCCGACGAAAAATCGATTTCGCCGAGGATAGCCAATCCTGCGCTCGTGCCACCGATCGGGACGTTGTGCAGCATGGCTTGATAAAGCGCCGCTTCGACGGGCGTATCATTCCAAAAGTTCACATAGTCCGCTTGATCGCCGCCGGCAATGAAGATTGCTTCGGCACCCAAAATGAGTCTCGCGACATCCGCATTATTGGCTGCCGTTCGATCGGGGATAATGAGCGTCGCGGCAGAATCCAAACTCGGCACCAGTTGATCAACATAGCTGTTGTAAGCGTTGGTCCCCGTCGCTCGAATTACCAAGAAGTCTCCACCGCTGGCTTTCGCTCCCATCCAATGGAAAACCTCATCGACATCGATGCCGCCACCCACCAGCGCAAGCCCACTATTTTGCGATGTTAAACTGGCCGGATAAGCGCCGAAGTCGGCTGCATTGCCGGCAACGGAATAGCTATAAGGCAATCTTGAAGGCGCTTTGGCGAGGGTGCCATTGACGCTCAAGCTGCTCATCGCCGACATGGCGATTCGTGTTTCCAATGTTTCGATGCCAAGATGTCTGGATTCCTTTACGCGACGCATCAATTTTGATCCCTAGATCCTAGATATGGACTGGACTACAAAGCAACCGGTGAGCTTGCCGCTGAGTATACAGGTTGGAGGCCCCCTGGGAAACACGCAAAATACCTAACCGTCTTTGAGGTAACACGCGTTCTCGATCTGTTGTACGGACATTTTGTTCACGGTACCCGCAGTCCGATTCGAAGAGCGGTTGGGGAGAGGCGTGTTAGTACTTCGGTTTTTGTGCAGAAATTTGCAGTACTACCATCACCTGGGCTCTTTTATCCCCATCCCCTGTTCACGATGAAAGAAGTCGAGCCGTTTTTCTCATTTAACCCGCGCAGCGCTGCAGAGAGGGATGGAAAAAAAAGCTTTAGGGGACTTCCTGGGAAGGCCGAACATGAAGCGACCGATTGTCGCGACATCGGGATGTCTCTACTGAGTTCCCGCGACTTCTGGGAAACTCCAAAACCAAGTTCTGGTCATTGGACGAGCATTGAATCTGAGGTCAATCGCATGGACTGAGAACGATGATAGATGCTTCCGACTCGCTCCGGTCACCCAATCCGGCGTGTCAAACCGGACGATCCCTCAAGAACTCTGCCAAACAAAAGTACGAGTCGATTTAATTCGCATCCAAGAAGCCGACGCTTTTCATCCATTCGGCACAGCGCTGAGGCCAATCGTTTATCGGCTTGCCATCTTTACGCATGCCGAATCCGTGTCCTCCCTTTGCGCAAATGTGGAGTTCGGCAGACAGATCACGCTTCTTGTATTCAAGGTACAACATGGCCGCTTCGATCGGATTTGCACTGTCGTCGTGCGCGACCACCATGAATACCGGCGGTGCGTCAGCTGGGATGCTAAAACCGGAACGGAACTTCGACTTGTCGTCTTTGTCGAGGAAACCGCCTCCGTAGATGAACACGAGGAAGTCCGGCCCGCTTGGATCGTCCAGCTCAGGTTTCTGTGGATAGGACCGCACACCCCGATCCCACGACACATGTCCGGCAAGGTTCGCTCCGGCCGAGAAACCAAGAAGGCCGACCCTTTTCGGATCGAGATTCCATTCGGCAGCATGATGCCTCACGAGGCCAAGGGCTCGTTCTGCGTCTTGAACGGGGAGTTCAAACATTTCTTTCTCGTCGCGAGTTGGCGTGCGGTATTTCAACAACACGGCCGTGACTCCCAACGAATTGAGCCATTCGCAGACTTTAGTCCCTTCGTGAGCGTACGACAGAAACATGAACCCGCCGCCGGGGGCGACAATCACCGACGTGCCGTTCGGCTTCTCTGGCTGGAAAACGGTGATTGTTGGGTCACTCACATCCGTGATTCGGCTAGGACCATCCCCACCGTATGACTGAATGAGTTTCACCGTGGCATCGGACTTCGGCACCATTGTCATCGGCGGACCGTCGGGCCAAAGTTTCAATGTTATCGGCTCAATTGCAACCGCGACGTCAGCCAGGACGCACAGTATGAAGAGGCTCATCAATTTGGATTTCATTTAGTTCTCGTTTCCTGAGTTACTCGGTCTCGGTTAAGCGTAGATCTTTCTTCCGTCAATTGGCGGATCACCACACGTAGCGTTGTGTTGATTCGAAGCTTGAGCAATGGTCCGGATAGTTGGATCCAATTGCTTCTCAGCTTGGAAACACTAGCGTCCGAATCCGTCACATTTTAGCAGTATCCTGGTGACGGCAGCTCTTACTATAAGCAGGCCAACCAAGAAAATGTTTGCGATGAACAAGTGCTAATCTAATCCGCACATGCCTTCGTAAAGCGAATATGACAACCCCATTGTGTCCCTTATGGATTGTCTTGGTATAATCGGGACTCTAACGGTATTAATCGGTTGAATAACGGATTTCGCCAAGTTGCTACCGGGTGAATAAATAGTTCGTCATTTACAACGGGTCATGAGGAGCACAATGATACAACCATCACTAAGGCTTCTTTGCATAATAGCGTGCATCGCCATTAATTCCCGCCAAGCAACAGCGGGACTTATGTTGTCTTGCCTCTCTAGGAAATGGAATTTCCGGATTTTGGGTTAACATAATCCAATCCCAGGAGGTATTCCATGTCCA
>JANPLJ010000004.1:0-4845 GCA_031426475.1 Pirellulaceae bacterium
AGCTAACCATTCGCAAGGCAGAAGAGTTTGCCAGATCGGCATTATGCGAACGAACAGATCGACCGGTGGAGACTTGATCGCAAGTTGGGGAAACAAGAGCCGGAAGCGTGAGCGACGGACACGGCAACTCCCGTTGCTCACTCGGATTAAACGCTACTTCATTTGGCTCGTTGGCGAATCGCCAAGCGACCAGCCCCAATCGGAGCAGAAGCAGAATGATAAATGAGTAACGGATGGATGGCCTTCATGGGCTGTGCGACAAATACCAGTTTACGAAAAAGCCCATGATGCGTCTTTTGTGCCGTGGTTGACGTGCCAGTACCGAAACAGATTTCCGACGGGCTCGCCCCGACGGGATCACAACAATGTAGCTTGCCAGTTGTTGCTCCGACCGGGGTAAGCCCGGCGGAAGCAATGACACTTCAAACGGTAGGAAGATTGCGCAAGGCGGTATAGAAACAACTCGATACAAATCCGAAAGTATCATCAAAACTGCTGTTTGTCACGCAGCGCAGGCGGAGCCTAGCAACCCGTTAGTCGCGTTTCGAGAGAAGCCCGCGAAATCGCCCAAAATTCGTCGATCAATGAAAAAACGGCTGAGACCATGGAGGGCTCAGCCGTTCTTGTTTTTGGGGCGTTTTTGTGTCGTGCTAGCGGATCGAGTTCAGGCCACCGAGGGGGCTCGTCAGGCGGACCGGACAGATGGGCCGCCTGACTAGTTTCTCAGTGTTTCTCGTTCTACTTTCGCGACAACCGAACTAGCAACCGCAGCTTGGGGCAGCAGCAGCGCATCCGCAGCTTGGAGCAGCAGCACATCCGCAACCGCAACCACTGCCTAGAACGCTCTTGATCGCTCGGCGAAGACGGCCGTTGAATAAGCCGTTTCCGGACGATGGGCAGCAAGCAGCAGCAGCGCCACAAGCGTCACCACATCCAGCTCCGCAAGCATCGCCAGCTCCGCATGCATCACCAGCTCCGCAACCGCCACACGATACTGTTACAGGAACTTCTTCGCAGATCGTTCGTGCAACGCACTTGGTGTAGGTGTATGGAACGCAGGTTGGAACGCACTTAGCAACTTTAACGGTGCAGGTGTACGGAACGCACTTGCTTACACAGTAAGGAACTTGCTTGGTGCGGCATTCCTGAACCATCTTGCAGGTTGTGTAGCAGTATTCTTTGCTGCGTTGCTCGCAAACCATGTTGCAAACAGTGTAGCAAACGTCTTTCGTGCGTTGCTCGCAAACCATACGGCAGGTTGTATAGGTGCAAACTTTGCTCTTGCATTCTGGAACCATCTTGCAAGTCGTGTACGTGCAGGTCTTGCTGCGTGGTTCGCAAACCGTCGAGCAAACTGTGTACTGTACTTCCTTGCTTCGGCATTCTTGAACCATGCGGCAAGTCGTGTAGTTCACGGTCTTGCTTCGGCATTCTGGTACCAACTTGCAGACGTTATAGGAAACAGTCTTGCTTCGGCACTCAGGAACGCACTTGGTAACAGTGTAAGGACAAACCTTCGTTAGGCACTGTGTTTCGTACCGTACGCAGTTGATTTCCTTGGTTTCGCAGCTTGGAACCCAAACCTTCTTGCAAACCGTCTTGGGTGGGCACTGTACGCATTCTACGCGGCAGGCACCTGGGCAATAGACGCACTTGCAAGTCGATGGGTCATAGGACCACGAACCTGGCTCACGAACCGTTCGGCGAACAACTGGACCAGCAACTTCTTCCGACGTCGTCTGCCAGCTTCCACCATTGACGGTAACCGTCTTGGTGTAGTTGACTGGATTAGTAACGGTATAGTTGACGGTTCGCTCACGAGTCTCGGTTACTGGAACCATGACCGTGTAGTTGATCACGTTTTCACGGGTTTCCATGACCTTGTTCATCACCGTGTAGTTAACAACTTTGCTGTGTGTTTCGTGCACAGGAACGTTAACTGTGTAGTTGATGGTCTTGGTCCGAGTCTCAGTCACAGGTCGTTGAACCGTGTAGTTGATAACCTTTTCATGGGTTTCATACACTGGACGCATAACCGTGTAGTTGATCGTCTTCTGGTGCGTTTCGTATACTGGTCGTTGAACCGTGTAGTTGACTTGCTTGGTGCGAGTCTCATACACAGGTCGTTGTACCGTATAGTTCTTGACGGCAGTATGCGTTTCGTACACTGGCTTGCTGACCGTGTAGGTAACGTCGCGATACTGGGTTTCTGTTTCGATACGATTCTTGGTGATCACCTGATCTTCGTAAACGATTTGATTGACTGTCTTCGTGCCTGTGAACGTTTGGGGCTCATGGACAACTCGTTGAACAGTCTTCATAACGGTGTGCGTTGTTGGACCGCAAGAGTCTACAACGTTACAACCGCAATTTTCATAGCTGACCGCACCGCAATAAGCGGCTTGAGCAGCGTTGCCCGACACGGCGGAGAGGAGTCCCGCCAAGACTGGCAATGCCAAAAACTTCCTCATTACTAATCTCCTTAAGTGTTTCTTAACCAAAGCTGGACGCAGCAACCGGAGTGGCGACATGTGTTTCGCCACCGAATGCCGGGCATACGCACCAAAACGTGAAATCCAAACCCGAGTTGCCGTAAAGCCAACAACTGTGCTCTGGCTGGTCCCGTCCTTGCCCGTCCTCACTCCGTGAGAACGTGCTTGACGAGACCGGAGCAACCGGCCAGTCAAAACAGGTACGTTAGGGTGCTATTTCCCAACACGTCAGATTCATCGACTGGTGAAGAAGGATGCCTCAAGGAAAATAGATCGCGCAGGCAAAATGGGTAGATCAGGGAAGGTATCTGGCGCAGATAGTTCGCCTATGCAAGCTTTGCCGATTATGTGGTCGCGAGGCCCGTGAGCAAATCGGTAAGCTCAACCCCTACAGCCGAATTCGTCAGAATTTGGACATTGCTCGAAACACCCTGCTCCTCATCTCAGTTCGCCAGTGCAGGAACGTCGGCCCAGGGGCGGAATCTCTTTCCCGAAGCGAATTCGAAGTCTGACGGCGATTCGTCCAAAGTCTGACGACTTCGGCTACGCGGACGACTCATCCAAAGTCTGACGACTTTGGCTACCGAAAACGAACAATTACCCCGCTAGGACTCGAACCTAGACAAAGAGAATCAAAATCTCTTGTGCTGCCATTACACCACGGGGTAAGCGAACCTCGAGGATATTACCGGGAACATGGGTAAAAGACAACACCGTTTCCGGTATTCCGTTTTGCGCTTACAATCTGACCGCGGCGATCATTTCCACCGGCCCAGACCGATTTATTTCAAAATTAAACATGCCAGAAATTCAAGCTTTTCGCGGACTCCGATACAACCTAGCCCAAATCGGCTCGCTCTCCAACTGCATCGCTCCTCCCTACGACGTGGTCGATAGCCAGCTCCAGAATCATCTTTACGGACTTTCTCCCTACAATTTTTTGCGGCTGGAGCTCAACAAAGCGGAAGCCGGAGACGAGGACGAAAACAGCGTTTACCAACGAGCGGCTCGGATCTATCGGTCCTGGCGAGCCGAGGGGATTCTCCAGTCGGAACCCGATGCAGCCATCTACGTCTACCATCAGCAGTTCGATTATGCTGGCAATACCCTCAATCGACGCGGTTTCATGGCCCGAGTCCGGCTCAAGCGTTTTGGCGAGGGAAACATTTATCCCCACGAGCAAACGCATGCGAAGGCGAAAGATGACCGACTTCGATTGACACGGGCAACCCAGGCGAACCTGAGCCAGATTTTTGGTCTCTACCCGGATCCGGAAAACGAGATCCAGGAGATCCTGGAGTCTAAAATCAACGGTGTCCAAGGTCTGGAAGCCACCGATCACCTGGGTGTGATTCATCGTATGTGGCCGGTTTCTGATATTCACACGATTGGGCGTGTCGCTTCTTTGATTTCCGCACGCGATATGTTTGTTGCGGACGGTCATCATCGATATGAAACAGCGTGCAACTATCGGGACGAACTATCTGCCAAGTCACCACTACCCTCCGAGCATCCAGCGAATTTCGTCCTAACGATGCTGGTTGGGATGAATGATCCCGGTTTGGTTGTTCTGCCAACCCATCGACTTCTAAGCGGCGTGCCCGCGATGACAACGGCACAACTGCACGAACGATTGCTTCCGTATTTTGATTGCGATGTCGTCGCGAAAGGCCCGGAGTCGGCAGGCTCGGTTTGGGCTGAAATGGATCGACTGGATGAACAGCAGATTATGGCGTTGTACTCCAAGGCTTCCAACGAATGGACTCGACTCACTTGCAAGCCAGAGGCGATGTCGAAGATGCAGGAGATCGCTTCGGCACAAAGCGAGGACTGGCGTGGTCTGGGCGTCTCGATCCTTCACAGTCTTGTTCTGGATGAAGCTTTGGGTCTAAAAGGTCATCCCAAGCCAACCTACGTGCATCTCGTGCAAGAAGTGATTGACGGACTCAACGGGAAGCTCGAAGGAAACCTCGACTATCCGATCGCGGCGCTTGTGATGCCCGCGACGATCGAGCACATTCGAGCGGTTTCGCTTCATCAGGAGCGTATGCCTGCGAAGAGTACTTATTTCTATCCTAAACTTGTTTCTGGTTTGGTAGTCCATCCGTTGAGCTAATTGAGTTTCTCGTGGAACGATGACAGAGTTTGCATAGTGGAACGACTATACTTGTTCCACGTGAAATCGTTTCGAGCCATGAAGTGACCGGGAAAGCGACTCGAATGACAGATGCAACCAGTAGCTTCGACTCGGGATCGATAGTCGCTGACGAGCGTTGGCAAGTCGCGATCAAGAATGCGATCCGCGACCCAATCGAACTGATGGAGCTATTGCGGCTATCGCCTAGCGATGAGC
>JANPLJ010000005.1:0-5707 GCA_031426475.1 Pirellulaceae bacterium
CCGTCAAGCTTTAACTGGACGACCATTTGCAAGATGATCTCCGGTCGTCCGCATACATGCGCCACGGCCCGGTCGCTGTTATACTGCCAAGACTCCATCGCTCGACCCAAACGATGAAATTTTACATTACCCCTGGCTAAGCTCACTCGGATTTCGATGAAACCAACACTGACCCTTCTCTCTGTCCTGCTGCTCACCCCAGTCACGGTGCTGCTCGCCGCCGAGCCGCTCGACTTCACGGTGAAACTCGAAACGGTGATGAAGCACGACGATGGGCAGTTCCTGTGGTTTCATCCGCGGGCGGCGGCGGTTCCCGGCGGAGTGGTCATGACGATCCAGAAGCACCTAAAGGTCTCCGACTACTACTCCGGTCTGCATTTCATGCGGCGCGAGGGTGTGGACGGATCGTGGAGCGGGCCGGTGTTGCCGCCGGAGATCGACTGGCAGCCACAGCCCGATGGCGTGACGCTCAGCGTCGCGGATGTGACGCCAGGTTGGCATGAGAAGACAGGCCGACTTATCGCGATCGGCTGTCGCGTGCGCTACAGCCCAAACGGCAAACAGCTCGACGATGTGAAGCGAGCGCATCAAACGGTATATGCCGTCTTCGAACCGAAAACGTCGACGTGGACATCGTGGCAGGTGTTGGAGCTGCCTGAAGGCGAGGAGTTCAATTTCACGCGCAACGCCTGTGCGCAGTGGGTGGTGAAAAGCGACGGAAAACTGCTCGTGCCGCTCTACATCGGCAAGAGTGCCAAAGACCGCTACAGCACGACAGTGGCTGAATGCCGATTCGATGGCGAAAAGCTTAGCTTTGAGCGAAATGGCGATGTGTTGCGCCTCGACGTGGCGCGTGGGCTATACGAGCCGTCGCTGATCGCGTTTGGGGGCCGCTACTTTCTCACGCTGCGGAATGATGTGCGCGGCTATGTGAGCGTGAGCGATGACGGCTTGCACTTCGCCACGCCGAAACCTTGGACCTTCGACGACGGCGAGGAACTCGGCAGCTACAATACGCAACAACACTGGCTAGCGCATCGCGATGGTCTTTTCCTTGTCTATACTCGACGCGGTGCGAACAACGACCACATCATCCGCCATCGTGCGCCGCTTTTCATGGTTCGGGTCGATGCGGAGAAGCTGTACGTTATCCGCGCCAGCGAAAGAATCGTCGTCCCCGAGCGTGGAGCCGAACTCGGCAACTTCGGCTGCGCCCGCATCAATGAAAACGAATCGTGGGTGACCGTCTGCGAAGGGATGTTCATGAAGGACTCCCAAGCCCGCGGTGCCGAGGGCGCGACGTTTGTCGCCCGCATCCTTTGGTCAAAACCGAATTTACCAAGCCAATGAACCAAGCAAAGTCAAGGATTTTGAACGTAGTGGAACACGTTCACGGAGTTAGGGTCCGAGCCCTCCAATGCCCAGGCCAATCGAAATGACCAAGCCTTTCATGAAACGCTTCCTCACACTTCTTGCATCTATGTTGCTTGTTCCACTGGCTGCAATGCACGCTGCTGACTTGGCCACGCAGCAGCCGCTGAAAGACTTCCGCCGCGTTGTCGTCGCTGATGACGCGAACGCGGTGCAACGCGCGGCAGCGGGCGAGTTGGCGAACTACGCAGGGCGGATCGTAGGGCACAAGATAGAGACGATCAAGCTGAGCAAGCTCGCGGAAGATGCGCCGGGGCTCACGTTTTTTATCGGCGATGGCGCGTCCGAAGTCGCTCTTGGAAGCTCACCCAAGCCTTGGCAAACGGAAGAATGGATGCTGCGCTCGGTGCCGCGTGGCCTTGTGATCGCAGGTGATGATGGCGTTGGTGATCCGTGGTCTATCAGCACGCTGGCGGGGAGCATGCTCGCGGTCTATACCTTGCTGGAAGATCATCTCGGTGTGCGCTGGTTTTGGCCGGGTGAGTTTGGTGAACATGTGCCGGTGAACGCCGATGCGATGGTGCCGAGGCTTGATGAACGACGCCAGCCCGCGTTTGAAATTCGCTCCGTGCAACTCGGCTATTCGAGCATTTACCACACCGAAGTTTTTTCCGATGCGGCCAAGCGATGGGCACGTCGTGCGCGGCTTGGTTGGGTGAAGTCGGCCGTGTTTGGGCATAGTTGGGAAGCTGCATTTGATTTGCGCAAAGGCGAGACTTTCAAACAGCACCCCGAGTGGTTCGCGCTCGTCAATGGAGTCCGTCGCCCGCCGCAGATGTGCACCACGCACCCTGAGGTCATCGCTTGCATGGTCGATTATGTGCTCGCCGGCAAGCAGGACATCATGAACATCTCGCCGAGTGACGGCGGTGGCTTCTGCGAGTGTAAGCGTTGTCGGGAACTCGATGTGCCTGGCTTGCTCGCCTATGACAAAAAGCACGTCCAGCTCAGCGACCGCATCTTCACCTATGCGAATGAGATCGCCCGCCGTGTGCGCGAAAAAAACCCAGCCAAGAGCTGCGGCATGTTCGCTTACACCTATTACAACAAGCCGCCCGTGAAGATCTCGAAACTGGAACCGAACCTGTATCTCTCGTTCGTATATCAAAGCGCCGCGCATCGTGATCCCGCGAATCTGCACGAGTGGCGCGAGTCCGTCTCGGGCTGGCAGAAGCTTGGTGCCAAGATGGTTGCGCGTGAGGGGTGGGGCAATCACTACTACCACGATATGGCCTTCATCCATGATCGACAGATCATCGCCAATCTCGCCGAAGCGAGCAGTCTCGGTTTCGTCGCTGCGTATGGTGAAGGGAGCAAATCGTTCGCCACCATGGCTCCGAACTTCTGGGCCATCACGCACATGATGTGGGATCCAAAACGCGACACCACGAAGTTGATGCCCGACTTCTACCAAACTGCCTACGGACCCGTCGCCAAAGAGATGGAAGCTTTCTTTGGAGCCTACAGCCACGCGTTCGACACGAACTGGTCCCAGCGTGACCGCTTCGTGGATACTACCGGCATCGCGTATGCCAATGTCATTGCCGCTTGGGGCAAACTGATCCCGAACGAGGCCATCGAAGAAGCCGAGAAGCAACTGCAAGCCGCCGAAGCGAAAGCACCCGCTGGCGAATACTCTGATCGTGTAAAGTTCCACCGCTTCGGCCACGATTATACGAAAGTCATGCGGCAACTGCTCGTCAACTACAAGCAACTCAGCGAACTCGGCGTGAAGATCGATTTCGCCTCCTCCGCGAAAGCCACGCGCGATGATCCCGCCGCCCGCGATGCCTTGCTCAAGCAAACCTACGATCTCGGTGAGCAACGCGAGCAAATGCTGCTCGCCCACCGCGACTGGGCGGGCCCCGACGAAGGCC
Source organism: Pirellulaceae bacterium (assembly GCA_031426475.1). Classification (GTDB taxonomy): domain Bacteria; phylum Planctomycetota; class Planctomycetia; order Pirellulales; family Pirellulaceae; genus JAIYDQ01. Next base: position 3,309 of record JANPLJ010000005.1, read on the forward strand.
TCTACGCCTTCACCCACGACAGCAACATCCGACAATGGCACACGAACGTGAAGAAAGCACTCGGCATCGAGAAACCGACAGCCGTGTCGAAGGAAACGCTTAGTCGCAAGTGATTCTACGGTGGCACATCTTGGGAAGTATGATCTTCATGTTCATAAACCCAAGTGTCTCCGTCAAACCAACGCTTCGCCATGGATTTAGTCGCGATAGCGACGGTACGCCGTCGTTTCGCGACTAAAATCAAGGCGGTAAAAACCAAAAACGCAAAAACAAAGATGTGCCTAAAACGGAGGAAGACTCAGGGCGTGCCCCCACTATTCGGTAACATATTGTTGTGCAACGCCTAAGCAACGAATTCAAGTGAATAACCTATAAAAGTGAAGAAATCTATGAGTGCTATTTCTCGGCGTGCTTTTGTGAGCGTGGGAGTTTGCGGGATGATGACGAAACAACTGCTATCGGCGATCGCGACCGGTAACCTAGAAGACGCAGCTGAAGTCTTGCGAGCTGCATCGGAAACAGGGCCAGTAAAAGCATCTGTGATGCACGTTCGCATCGGCAAAGAAGTGTTTTCACGGGCGTTCGGAGAAGCCCCATCGATCGATTCGGCGTTTCTGCTCGGTTCGATTACCAAGCCGATCGCGGTCACTTCGCTCATGATACTCGTCGATCGCGGGCACATCCAATTAAGCGATCCTGTCAGCAAGTACCTACCTGAATTCAAGGGTGGCCCACGCGATCGAGTCATCGTACAACATCTGTTGACACATGTTTCCGGACTCCCTGATCAGTTGCCAGAGAATGCTCAGTTGCGATCCAGCCATGCGCCGTTGTCAGAATTCGTCGCCGGGGCGATGAAAGTCCCGCTCAGTTTCGAACCAGGCACGCAATACAGTTATTCGAGTATGGCGATCTTACTCGCAACCGAGATTGCACGTCGGATCACCGGTATCGAGATCAAAGAATTGGTCGACACGACAGTGCTCGCACCACTGGGAATGCACCATTCATCGTTGGGATTGAGGCGGATCTCGATCGAAGACACGATTCCTTGCCAAGTCGAATTTGGAGCCATCGAAGCCGGAGGTGGTTCCGCTCATTCGAAGACGTGGAATTGGAACAGTTCGTACTGGCGATCGCTTGGTGCGCCCTGGGGAGGCCTGCATGCTTCGGCAGCGGATGTCGCTACGTTTCTCGATGCTTTCTTGCATCCACAAGGCAAGCTCGTTTCGCCAGAACTGGCGCGACGGATGATTTGCAATCAAAATCCATCAGGTTTGGTTACTCGAGGATTGGGTTTCGATGTTGGAATGCGATCGAGTTGTCCCGGTTGTTCGGAGCAAGTCTTTGGGCACACTGGCTCGACTGGCACGATCGCATGGGCCGATCCAACCAAAGACCGCATTTGCGTCATCCTGACAACGTTGCCGGCAGGTGCCCTACAAACTCATCCGCGACAACTAGCATCGGACCGAGTTGCCACAACGACATGAGACCGCATATCGTTCGAAGGAGGCCACCGTTCACTGCAGAGAACTAGCATTGCGGCTGCCAAGACTAAGAGGATGTTCAATCGGGTGATTTTGGCACTTTCGGCCTGCGTCTCATCCACCATAATGTCACTCCCGTAATGACTTGGACGACAATAGCCACGCAGGCTACTGCGTATGCTATCCGAAGTGGCCAACCCCCAATTTCTCCAGTATGGATCGCGTCGACATATTGGTTGAACCATGCGCCGCCGGTGGCATCCAAAGAACTATTGATCGCACTCTCTTCGTCACGCTTGCCATAGCAAAATTGTAGCGACTTTCTCAATGCGCAGTATTTGGTTCCTAGCGTGTGAAGTTCAGGCACGATAGGTCATCGATTCGGCTGAGCCGTTGTCTTTTCTTCGGAAACGTTTGGCGAGCTTCTGATGAACGCCAGTAAGTCGGCCAGTTGCTGAACATCCATGGTGCTTTCGAGGCCTTCCGGCATGAACGAAACGTTGGTCGCTTTGATGGCTTCTATCTCGGAACGCAATATCGTTCGCTCGATTCCGTCCTTTCCTTTGAAACTGAGACTCGCGGAATTTTCTTGTGTAATGACGCCATGAAGCTGTTCGCCAGAATTCAGGATGCACAGAAAAGCTTGATAGCCAGGCTGAATGTCGAGATTCGGATCGAGGATATTGGCAAGCAATTTCTCAGGCGAATGCGCTACGAAGGTACTCATATCGGGACCGATCGCAATTCCTTCGCTCCCATGACGGTGGCAGGCGGCGCAGATGCGCAGGTAGACCTGACGGCCCGCTTGAAGATCGGTTGGCAACGTCAGTGACGATTGATATTTGGCGATCACTTCCGGGCGATTGCTCGTCGCGTTGCCAAGAGTCTGTTTGGCGAGGTTGACGACAC
>JANPLJ010000006.1:0-4037 GCA_031426475.1 Pirellulaceae bacterium
GTCAACCGTCAGCGCCTACAAACGCTGGCTGAGGAAGAACAGTGAAAGCAGCCGATCCAAACCTGACGGCCCCTTCTCGGCTGCCTTCGTCACTCGCAATCCTCTTCTACCGGAAGACTTTTTTCAGTCGCCAAAGGTCGACAAGTTTGTTCGTAGCCTAAACAACGAAGCCGAACACTCGTTGTTAAACGCGCCGGGGCGTTTCACTGTTCGGATCGCGACGTTTCGTGGTAACGAAAACGTTGTCTTGAAGGAAAGTCGAGCTGCACAACAGGCTAACGAAAAACTGACTGGCGAATCTTTGGAACGTGCCGCTGTGCAAGCGAACCTGGCTGCCAAAGCCCTTCGTCAAGCAGGCTACGACGCGTATGAGTTTCATGATCGCAATATGAGCATCGTCACCGTGGGTGCGTTTGAATCGTTAGGTAACGAAAATGCCCAGGGGCAATTCGTTTACTCGCCCGAAATTCGGCAGACGATTCAAGAATTCGGTGGTGCCAAAGAATACCGAACAAGCCAGTTCGGGCCTGTACCTGTTCCCAAGACGCTTTTGGATGTGGTCCATTATCGAAAAATCCATGAGCTAACCGTCGGGACGGAAGCGGAGAAGCTCGCCAAAGTTAAACAGTATTCAATACCGTTTGATCTAGAGCCCAAAGCCATGGCTATCCCTCGACCCGAAACGAACAAACTCTATTCGAACTCGCTTCTGGGTAGGAACTAGTGCAGCACTTTGCGATCGTGGGTACAAGCCTGGACTGTCAAAAGTTTGGTATTGCGTCGGATTGCGTTTTGCGCAAATTTTCATCCCGAAGGGATATCAAGATATTAGCCGGTGGTTGAGCGGAAGCGACACCACCGGAAACAATGGGCGAAGGGGTTCCGATCCTGAAAGGATCGAAGCAACTTCGACCCTTTCAGGGTCGTTCGTTCGTCGTTGAGTATCCGGGGGTGCGCCGCTTTGCGGCGACCCCCGGCTAATGTCTTCGTATCCCTACGGGCTGGAATGCGGAAAAATTGTAATGGGAACAGGAGCGAACCGTTCCATCGAGTACGAGTACCATTTCATTGAGTACGAGCACTGCACCCTTACTCGGCACCGATTGACAGCAGCTCTTTCGGAACAACGGTTGCGTAATAAAAATCGGGCGAGTCTTTCTTACTAACTTGTTCGGCGGCGGCTTTCTTCATCCACGTGGCGCAAACGGGGCATTGCTTCAGGTGTTGAGCAATCTTCGCCTCCGTGGCCTTATCCAATCGACCTGCGAGGTGAGCATTCGCGTTCGTACGAACTGCCGAACAACGAATTCCGCCGTAGTTGGGTTCCGATGAGCTCGATTCTCGAAGATTGAGAAAAACTCCAGCCATGACGACAATCGCAACCGCTCCCCCCGCTTGAATCAGCCGGCGTCGCACAACTTTGGCTTTTTCTCGAGAGGCAAAGCGAATCAGTTCGCCCGGCGCGCATTCCTGCCACTCGTCCGTCGAAAAGTTGATTTGATTCATAGCAGACTCACCTTACTCAATACTTCTTAAATCGTTTTCGCGATGATGTTGCGTCAACTGTTGTCCAATATCGGAAAATCGGATGGATCACTCTGTAAAAATGCATACACATACTACGATAGTTGAAGATCTAAACATCCTTATAGCTGTTGGCTCTTCCAATTTGAAACGATTGCGCATTGGACTCGGCTCGACTTGCCACCTGAACCGCAGGCACCGGTAGCTCGACTATCCTGGCCAAACGATGCAGGTCTCGAATCACCAATTTCTTTCGAGAAACTCGCACGAGCCCTTCTAGTTGAAGCTCGCCAAGCAGCATCGTCACACTTTCTCGCGTCACTCCGATAATCGATGCCAACTCTTGATGGGAAAGAGAAATCGTTAGTAAAACTCCTTCCGCGTGGAGCCGACCATATTGCTCAGCCAATTCGACCAGTAAATGTACCAATCGATCTCGATTGGATCGAAACAGGAGGCTTCTTAAACGTCGCTCGATGCGAGATCGCCTAAATCCGATCAGTTTCGTGATCCCGATCGTCACGGACGGCGATACTTCCATCAATCGCCGGACTTCATCACCCGGCAGCAGGATGACCGTCGAAGCGAGCGCCGCTTCGGCACGCTCCTCATGTTCTCCGGGATTAATCACTGCCAATTCACCAAAAACTTCGCCGGGTTCCACCAAGGCCAAAACAGCTTGTTTGCCATCCGGGGTCGTCGAACACAGACGAATACGGCCTTCGGCTAAGAGAAATACGTCACTGGCGCTATCGGAAGGGACATAAATTGCACTTCCTTTCGGAAATGTCCGTACCCGTGCTCGTCCCTCCAACTCAGCGAGAACCGAAGGACTCAACTGTTGGAAGAGCGAACAACGACCTATATGCCAGAATCCTTTTGCCATGACAGGCATTCTAGTCCATGCCAAGGGAGTATCGGAAGCGTTAAACGACCGCGTTTTTGCTTTGTTTTATCATTGATTTCGTTACTGTGAATTGCCTCACATAACTTTGAACGGTCTTGGTCTAGTTTGTTCGTTGGATGTTGCGAAATCGTGTCGCATCACCAACGAAGACTACTCTGCTCAAAAGGTAATGTTCATGAAAACTCATCAATGGTTTCGCACGGCAATGGCCAGTAGCCTCCTCGGCTTAGGTTTATTGGCGTCGAACAGCTCAGCCGCCCTAGTAAACGTAACGGTGCGGGTGGAAAATCTTGCCCCAGCGAACAACATCAGTTTCGCTCCGCTTCGACTGGGCATCGGAAACGGGTCGTTTGACTCGTTTAATATCAATCAAACAGCCGGTGCGGGGATCGTGTCGATCGCCGAAGGCGGCAGTGGTTCTGATTGGTTTCCAGCGTTTCTGGCTGCGGATCCCAATTCCGTTCGGGGAACCGTCGGTGGAGCGCTCCTACCAGGCGCTACCGCTTCGAACTCCTTTTTGGTGGATTCCAACGTCAATCAGTTCTTCACGTTCGGGTCGATGGTGATTCCAAGCAACGATCTATTCATCGGAAACGATAATCCGACGGCATTCCGCATTTTGGATAATGCTGGAAACCTGTTGATCAACACGATCAATCAAACCGGAGCAAGTATATGGGATGCCAATTCGGAAACCGCGGATCCGCTCAATGCTGCGTTTGTGGTCGGTGGCACCAACGCCAACAGAACTCCCGAAAACGGGACTGTCGCTTTTGATTTTTCTGAGCTGGCTGCTTTTAATGGCGTAAATACGGCGGGTGGCTACGTATTCAGCAACGCAGGTTTGACGGCGTCGGCCCCAGTCTATCGAATCTCGCTTGAGGTTTCTGGTGTTCCGGAGCCATCGTCGCTTCTTCTGTCGTCGGTCGCAGTCGCCTTTGCCGGCCTTCGCCGACGAAGAAGCCAAATCTAGTTCGTTGACGCCACTCTGCTTGCCTAGCCGATTTCTTGCGGCGTGGATCAGCTAGCCCGGATTATTCATGGTCTTGGACAATATTTGCCTAAACGAAGACGATGCGTTGAGTTACGTCGAAATGGGGAAAGACAGACTGTCGTAGCTACGTTCGCCAGAACGTGGCTGTAACTCAAAGCGATTCACCACGTTTTGGCGAACGTGGCTAGGGGCAATGAATAGTCCGATGGTCCCGCGGTTAAACGCCATTACGCTAAGAATGCTTTGTTCTTGTGCGTCGCTTACGCTTCCGGCTCTTGACCGGCTAAACCCCGAATACGCTTTCAACATTGCCGCGTAGCAGCTGATTGCCTAACGCCACGCAAGCTTCCTCGCTCCACGATCGATTGACAGCGAATTCTTCTGCCATAACGCGAGAAAGAATTCGTCGGTACATACTGAATTTGGGAAGAATGAACTCCAGTTTGTACGCATCGCTGTAATATCCGATCTGCTTGGTGCGCGGGATCGCTTCCAAGCGAGCACACAAATCGCGATAGATGAAGCTTGGCGTATTGCTATACCACCAATGGCCATTGGTAAGCACATTCGGGAATATCCAAGCGTAGTCGACCAGTTCTTGATTGGTGACCG
>JANPLJ010000007.1:0-2123 GCA_031426475.1 Pirellulaceae bacterium
CCCCCGCAAAGCCGGGGGAGAAGGGAGGACATACTCGTAACAGTTCGCTTATTCCCAGAATGCCAGGTTCGCCAAAATTCGGACGTTTTCATCAGCCCAGTTCCAGGCCGGGGGGGCGACACAATTCTTGCGTTCGCCCCAATCACTTTAACTTGATCGCTTGCCAAACGTTGTTGCCACCATTCGAACGGATAAAGAGATGACTGTTCGCCATGGCTGGCAGTGCGCGATAAACGCCTGGAGCAAGCTGGGATTTCCAGATGACGGAAAATTTCTCCGAGCTGGCATGGAGCAACCAAATCTGGCCATCGATTCCAACGAGCAGCAACTGCGACGTGCCGATCGCAATGGTGTGACAGATTGGCATGCTCGACTGTTCCCATGCAACGCGACCGGTCGATGCGTCGAGGCATTTGTAAGATGCGCCTCCCATGTCTTCTCGTCCGTCGCTCCCGTAGACCCAACCATCGACAAAGACGGGGCTCGCGTATTGACTGTTCAATTGGTCGCCTTGGTGGACGATTTCAACCGAAGTTGCTTTGGCTCGCACCGTAACGTTGCCGATGCCGTAACTGGCGGTCAAAAACAGGTCGCTGTTCGCGCAGCGAATCGGAGTCGCCGCATTCACGGTCGGCCCGCGTTGGCCAAAGGGTGTTTCCCAAAGGACGTTGCCAGACTTCGGATCCAATCCGATGGTCTTTAGCCGAGTCGGCACGACCAGGAGATCGGTGCCTTTGCTGGAGCTATCGCTGGGTAATTGTACCAGGATTGGCGATGCGTAACTCGAATCGTAGTCAGTGGCCTTCCAAAGGTCTTTGCCGTCCTTCAATGAAATCGCGATGACTCCGGCCTTCTTGCCACCTGCGTTCGTGATGATTCGATCGTTGACGACCAGTGGCGTGCTGCCTGCGCCAAAATATCCATCGTCCGCATTGGTCTCTTTTCGCAAGGGACGCGTCCATAAGACTTGCCCATCGGCTTTGGCAAGGACGCTCAAATCACCGGCCGCTGAGTAGATAACGACATACTGATCGGTAATCGTCGGTACACATCGAGGTCCTTTGTCAGAATCGATGCCGCCGCGATAGTTGGCGGGCAACGTGCGTTCCCATATTACTTTTGCATTCGTCGCGTCGACATATCGAATGCGATCAGAATCGCCATCGCGGTCGAACAAGACGGCTCGCCCATCCGCGATTGCCATGCCCGCATAGCCTTGACCTGCCGGGATTTGCCAAGTGGCTTGAAGCAGTTTAGGAGGTGCGACCGTCGACAAAATATTCGCAGCTGCTGCATGACCATCGCGATCGATGCCGAGCAAGCCGGGCCAGTCGTCGGCGCATACAGTTCGAAGCAAAAGAAAGCTAACAATCACGCCAAGCAACGGGTTCGTTAATCGCCATGAACCGTGGCTTTGAGCAATCGAATTCGCGAGACTAAGCTTCAGAATTTTCCGCGATTCTCGCCGTACGCCACCGCGAACACGCTCGTTCCCAGGCTCCTGCCTGGGAACGCACTGCCTTGGAGGCTCTGCCTCTAGAAGCCGTCGATCCAACGACATGGCGGCAGGCAGAGCCTGCAATTCATCCGGTTCCCAGGCAGAGCCTGGGAACCAGATGGTGGCGTTCCGCGAGAGGTGTCGAATTTTCATAGTCATTCCTTCCGTAGCCGAAGTCGCTAGACTTCGGATGAAGCTCGAAAATTAGTGTCCACGCCACTCCGTCCGGATTCTTACGAAGTCCGGCTACCGCAATTAGGCACTCCGTCCGGATTCTTACGAAGTCCGGCTACCATTCTTAGTGGACGCGATGGCCGGGTTTTGCTCCAGAGTCAGGCGAGAGCAGGAACACTTCGGTACCACCTTCACCGGCTGCTGTGACCATTCCCTGGCTTAGTCCGAATTTCATTTGACGTGCTGCAAGATTCGCGACCATGACGACCAAGCGACCGACAAGCTTCTCTGGGTCATAGGCCGCTTTGATCCCAGCGAAGACAGTGCGTTGGACATCGCCGCCAAGACTCAACGTGAGCTTGAGTAGCTTCTTCGCGTCTGGTACGTGTTCAGCAGCTATCACTCTTGCAACACGCAAATCCACTTTCGCGAAATCTTCGATCGAACATGT
>JANPLJ010000008.1:0-4512 GCA_031426475.1 Pirellulaceae bacterium
GTTTTCGTTGTCTGCTTCCTCCCGATCCTTCCTGCTACGTATTCCCAAGGTAAAACAACATCATGGGCCAACTGTTCTTCTTGGGCGCCGACACGTCTATTTTGTTCGCGCAGTGGAGCCGCATTCTTGGTGCCGTCACGATCGTATTAGGCGTGACTCCATTCATCGTGAAGGCTGACGAGCATGTACTTCATCGATTCGAACGTCAGTCGCTTACGAGCACGTATTTTTCAGAGGGAGTTAGTTGCGGCGACATCAATGGCGACGGCCAGCAAGACGTTGTTTATGGGCCGTACTGGTTCGAGGGGCCAGGATTCGTGACGAAGCGAGAGGTCTATGAACCGATTCCTCAGCCGATGGAGAAGTACGCGGATCATTTCTTTTCATGGGTCTATGATTTCGATAACGACGGCGCGAACGACATATTCACTGTCGGGTTTCCAGGGACGCCAGCTTATGTATACAGGAACCCGGGCCGTACGCGATTGAATGAACGTTGGGAGAAAGTTCAAGTCATCGATTGGGTTTCGAACGAATCACCTCAGTGGACAAACCTCGTGGGGGATACGAGACCGGAGTTGGTGTGTACTCGCGATAGTTTTTTTGGCTTTGCGACAGTCGATTGGACGAAGCCGTTTTCGACTTGGCAATTTCATCCGATCTCGGAGAAGAACGCACCTGATCGATTCGGACATGGTCTCGGCGTGGGGGATATCAACGGAGACGGAAGGTTAGATATTTTGCGAGGTGGCGGCTGGTTCGAGCAACCGGCGAAAGATCCCGAGAAACAGCGTTGGCGTGAGCATAAAGTAAAATTTACGAATGCGGGCGGCGGTGCCGAGATGTATGCCTACGACGTCGATGGCGATGGCGATAACGATGTGATCACAAGCCTTGCAGCCCACGATTTCGGACTTGCTTGGTACGAACAGATTCGCGAAGGCGATGAGATTCGATTCGTTGAACATTTGATCATGGGCAAGCATCCTTCGGAGAATCGCTACGGAGTTTTATTTAGCGAACTCCACAGTGTGAATCTGGCGGATATGGACGGCGATGGCTTGAAGGATATTGTTACGGGAAAGACATACTATTCGCATCATCAGAAGAGTCCGATGTGGGACGCGGGAGCGGTGGTCTATTGGTTCAAGTTAGTCCGCGGGCCCCAGGGAGTCGACTGGATTCCTTATCAAGCGGACGACAAGGCGGGGATCGGACGGCAAGTGGTGGTGCATGACATCAACCAGGATGGCCAGCAGGATATCGCGACGGGCGGAATGCTGGGGGCACATGTCTTGATTCAAAAGCGACAATCGGCTGACTCCGCCAAGTGGAAGGATGCGCAGCCAAAGGTCTACGACGGTCCCAAGGCACCTATTGTCGCGGAGGCCCTTACGCCGAAACCAGCTCCCGCCGCTGGCAACACCAACCCTATCGCGGTTATCGGCGCGATAGAAGCCGAATCGTTAAATGTCAGTGTGACGTCGGGGGCCGCCAAGACGCAGGCGATGGGGAATTTCTCCGGCGATCGATGGAGTGGTAATAAGCAGCTTTGGTGGACTGGAGCAAAACCAGATGAGACGTTGTCATTCGAATTTGACGCACCTGCGCAAATGGAGGCGATCGAGATTGTCTTGACGTGCGCAAAAAACTACGGGATCGTTCAATTGGCTTTGGATGGCCTGCCATTGTCAAAGTCGATCGACTTGTATCGAAACAATGTTGTCACCACGGGCGTGCTGACCTATCCTACGCCGAACATCAATGCTGGCAAGCACAAGTTAACGCTCACGATCACCGGTATGAATCCGCAGGCGCAGCCGGCCTATATGGTCGGAATCGATTACGTGAGGTTGAGATCGAAGAATGATCAACTACCCCCTGCAGCTATCAAACCTATCCTCCAATCTAGCAATACAACACAAGATAGTATCGCACCCCTTTCGTCGACTGGCAGACGATTGAATCTCGATTTCGAAACGGGGACTCTCGAAGATTGGACCGCACAGGGACTTGCTTTTGAAGGACAGCCGATGGAAGGCGATACGATTGTCAAGCGAAGGCCAGACATGCGGAGCAATCATCAAGGGAAGTATTGGATCGGAGGGTTCGAGAAAGCAAAAGACCAGCCGCAGGGAAGTCTGACCTCGGTGCCTTTCCGAGTAACGTCGCGATTTGGTTCGTTTTGGCTAGGTGGGGGCGAGACGCAAAAGACGAGGGTCGAGTTGTACGCGGTGGGCGAGTCTGTTCCGTTTTATCAAGTCTCTGGCAAGAACAGCGAATCGATGTCGCAGGTCGTGGTCGATTTGAAACGAGTCGAAGACAAGGAAATGTATATCCGACTGGTCGATGAAAGTTCGCAGGGATGGGGGCACCTGAACTTCGATGAGTTCCGATTCCATTCGAAGGCTCTGACGACATTGACGCCGTCGAGTGTTTCGCTGGCTGCTGACGAGTATCCTCACGCTGGATTGTCTGCGGAGGCGGCCGCGGCTGCGATGAAATTACCGGAGGGGTTTGTCGTTACGGTCTGCGCTGCCGAGCCTGACGTTCAACAACCGATCGCCATGGCTCTTGATGATCGTGGGCGAACTTGGATTGCCGAAGCCTATGAATACCCAGTGCGAGCGGCAGGCGACAAGGGCCGCGATCGAATTTTGGTTTTCGAGGACGTCGATGGTGATGGAAAGTTTGATTCCCGGAAGATATTTGCTGAAGGGCTCAATCTTGTCAGCGGGTTGGAGGTGGGGTTTGGTGGTGTATGGGTCGGTGCCGCACCTTATTTAATGTTCATACCGGATAAAGACGGAGACGATGTTCCTGATGCTGCGCCCCAGATTCTATTGGACGGTTGGGGATACCAAGATACGCATGAAACGTTGAACGCATTCATCTGGGGGCCAGACGGTTGGTTGTACGGTTGCCATGGGATCTTCACGCATTCGAGAGTCGGAAAGCCAGGAACACCGGATGCACAGCGTGCTCCGATGAACGCTGGCGTTTGGCGATATCATCCGACGAAACACACGTTCGAAGTCTTCTCGCATGGTACGAGCAATCCTTGGGGCGTGGACTTTAATGAGAATGGCGATGCGTTCATTACGGCGTGCGTTATTCCACATCTGTTTCATATGATTCCAGGCGGTCGGTATCATCGCCAAGCAGGCCAGCATTTCAATCCGTACACCTTCAACGATATCAAGACGATTGCCGACCATTTGCACTATTTGGGGGCGACTCCACACAGCGGTAACGGAAAATCGGATGCGGTCGGTGGGGGGCACGCGCATGCCGGCGCTATGATTTATCGTGGTGGCAAATGGCCCGATCAATATCGGGGTGCTCTTTTCATGAACAACATTCATGGGCAGCGACTCAATGTCGATTTGTTGGAACCCAAGGGGTCTGGATACGTCGGCAAGTATGCCCCCGATTTCTTGCTGACTGGTGACGTTGCTTCGCAGATCCTCAACATGCGTTACGGGCCGGACGGCCAGGTGACGATGATCGACTGGTATGACATGCAGGCTTGTCATTCCAAGGAGTTAGACAAGCATGATCGGAGCAACGGGCGAATCTACAAAATTTCTTACGGTAAACACGAGCCGGTTCAAGTGGATCTGCATTCGTGGACCGATCTGGAACTCGTGCTTGCAAGCCTGCGTGAGAACGAATGGTACTTTCGCCATGCACGACGTTTGCTACAGGAACGAGCTTCGACACGTTCGATCGACGCGGAAGCCAAGGAGCGGCTCGTAGCGATCGTCACGTCCCATGCGGATGCCAAGGTTAGGCTTCGTGCGCTCTGGGCGTTGTACGGTATCGGATCTCTATCGTCGGATGTATTGTCGGGTCTTGTCGAAAGTGCTGATCCGTACATGCGAAGTTGGGTGTTGAAGTTGGGATTCGAGCAGTCGCAAGATGACGCGATCAGAAGATCGCTATGGAGCCGTTTCGTTGGCGATACTTCGCCGGTGGTAAGGTTGGCGTTGGCATCGGTTCTTCAAACGATTCCGACCGAAAATCGTTGGGCCTATTTGGAGAAAATTCCACTTCGAGCGGAAGACGCGAACGATCATAACTTGCCTTTGATGTGGTGGTATGCGGTAGAGCCGTTATCGGAGTTAGATCCAGATCGTGCTTTGGCATGGGCGATTGCAGCGGGAGAGCAGATTCCACTGCTGCGTGAGTACATGTTGCGACGTGTGGCCGGCAGCGGAGGCACGGAAGCGGTTGCTCGTCTCGTCAATGCGATGCAGAGGACGACGTCACCGGTCTTGCAGTCGATGTTTCTCAAAGCGATTCAAGTTGCCTTGGCTGGCCAGCGCAGCGCTCCGAAGCCCGATGCGTGGGATGCCGCCGCAGCAAAAATCATAGCTGGTGGCGATAGCGGTCTCAAGCAACAAGCGGTCATGTTAGGAGTTGTCTTTGGGGATCGTAAAGCAATGAACGAATTGCGCGAAATCATCGAGCGAGAATCGGAGTCGATCGAGTATCGGATTCGTGCGATTG
>JANPLJ010000009.1:0-10880 GCA_031426475.1 Pirellulaceae bacterium
GTAATGATCGATATTCGTGGCAGCATCTAGGATAGCAACATAGAGTTAAGTCGGACGCTTTCGAAGTTTTTGCAACTCCAGTTGAATCCGCTTTAGGTCCTCTCCATTCTCGTCAGCATTTACGCCCGACTGGATCGAGAAGAGGATCTAAAGCGGATTCAACTGGAGTTGCAAAAACTTCGAAAGCGTCCGACTTAACTCTATGTTGCTATCCTAGATGCTGCCACGAATATCGATCATTACTGCGGTTTTCAACCGCGCATTGACGGTTCACGCGTCGATTGAGTCGGTTCTGAATCAGCGGAATGCGAACATCGAATACATCGTGATTGACGGAAATTCCTCCGATGGCACGCAGGAAGTGGTGCATCGGTACGAATCCAGTCTTTCGAGGTTCATCTCCGAACCGGATACGGGAATCTACAATGCTCTCAACAAAGGGATTTCGGCGGCGACAGGCGATATTGTGGGATTCATCCATGCTGATGACATGCTTGACAATCCCGACGTCATTCGATCGATTGCTGACGTGTTCCTGGATCCGACAGTCGACGCAGCGTACGGCGACTTAGTTTACGTCGAAGCCGAACGCCCAGAACGCATCGTGCGTTACTGGAAATCTGGGAAAGCTGGCGAAAGTAGGTTCAGGCGAGGTTGGATGCCACCGCATCCAACTTTCTATCTTCGGCGTCAACACTATCTTGGCCTCGGCGGTTATCGCGAAGACTTTCAGATTTCGGCTGACTATGAATTGCTGGTTCGAATGTTGTTCAAACACCGCTTAAAGCCCGCGTATATTGACAATGTCTTAGTCAAGATGCGACTTGGCGGAAAAAGCAACGTTTCAATGGGCAATAGACTGCTCGCGAATCGCGAAGATCGTCGAGCATGGGAAGTCAACGGGCTGCGTGCTCCGTTCGGATTGCAGCTATTCAAACCGCTTAGGAAGCTGTATCAGTATTGGCTACGTCCCAAAGCTCGTTTAACGTAGGCGCAATAAAACAGCCAAATGAATATGCTGTCCACTTTGCGAGCACCTGAAGATTGTTTTTCGCTTTAGAATACCGTTCGTGGAAGTAGTTCGACAACCGTTAGGATTTCAAAATGTCTGACCTTAGCCAATCCTCGTCAACCAATTCCAAACACTTCGTTTGGGATATAGCCACGCTTGCCTTGCCGATCATCGGTTTAGCGCCAATGCTAGTGCTTTACGCGATGGAGATCTGGTCAAAGCCAGCGACAGCACTAATGCCGTTGTGCTGGCTCGCCCTTGCGATGCTTGCTTATTACGAACGCAAGTCGATGTCGCAAACGCGATGGAGAGTCTTGCTAAGTTATTTTTTCCTCGCGATCGCCGCGGCTGTTGGAGTGGCTTCCATCGTCTTCTTCTCGCCTTGGGCGGCCAATATTGCATTGGCGTTCGTATTTGTAGGATGGGCGCTTGTACGAATTGGCCCTGCGAGCTTTCCTCGGATTCTCGCCTTATCATTGCTCATTTTGGTTTGCTCGACTCTGCCTTTCGGGTTTGAAGCGAAGGTAACAGGATGGACGAATTCGTTAGTTGTTCGATCCTGTAGTGCGGTTTTAGATGTTTTCAATGTCTATCACCTCTACCATTCGCCGTACCTTGCTCTCAGGGACCATCATTTTGAGATTGCGGAATTGCTTGGCAACGTGTTTAGCGTCCAGTCGATGGTGGCAATCGCACTCGTCGTCAGCGTAGTATGGAGACGCCCATTCATTACGACTTCGTTGACCGTTCTGAGCGCTTTGGTTTGGACCGTTCTCGGCAAGATTTTTTATCTATTCATCACAGCGGTTTTTAGCTCCAATGGGATCAACATTTTGGAGTTCTTTTGGGGAAGTTTAATTCTTTGGGGTCTGTTCTTTCTCTTCTTTTTGATCCTTTTAGCGAGCGATGCGTTTTGGAATGCGATGCTATCACCCATTCAAGCAGGCGACGAGGGTGTCTATCGAAGTGCAACGGCCGACTTTTTTAATCGTTTCGTGGTATGGCCCGGCAAAATGGAATTCCAAGCAAGGGCCGGTAGGACGGCCAAGCCAGCACGAATGGCTCCTTCGCTTAACGCTCAACCGATTGTCGGCATTGCGTTCGGACTTTTGATGGCGTTACTCTGCGTCCCAGCGGGCTTGGCAATCGTCAAAAATGATCTGCTGCTCAATCGCGCAAACTATCTGAGCATCCCGGACGAGCGAATTCCGGATGCGAAGTCGCTACCAGAGGATTTCATTCCAAAGCAACGTCAACGACAGTTTCGTGTGCTTGCAAGCTCAGGGATGTCAGGAGGCACCGCAAAGACTTTGCTGTGGAATTACGGCGGAAGCGGAGTCGATACACTGTTTCTCTTGCGATATCCCGTTCGAGGCTGGATGCCAGAGGAGTCCAGTTCTTTCCAAGGATGGAAACCTGTCGAATCGAAGTTGGCTAGTGACGGCTCGAACTGGCCATGGTCAGAAAGCATCTTCCAAGGAGAAAGTGGCAGTTCTGGACTACTCTTAACATCGCAACTCCATACGAAGGGCGATCCGTATGTTCCGACCGAGGAAGAGTTAGCGTCTGCCAACACTTCGGAAAAGCCGAAAGACCGGCTTTTTGCGCCGATAATTATCGAGATGCTCAATCCTAAGCAAAGCATCCTCAAGCCACAGACCTTTTCCATTCAAATGCGATTTCAATCGGAAACGATGATGCGGCCCGTGGAAAAAGAGCAGCTGGTTGAAAAGTTCAAAGAGGCTCGCACCATTTTCGCGAACCGATTGATCGGCTCTAGCAACGCAGGCAAGCCGTGAGCGAACGAAAGCTCGTTGCCGTCGTTGCAGGAACTCGCCCGGAAGCCGTCAAGATGGCGCCGGTCTATTTTGCACTAAAGGCTTCCCCTCTCTTTGAGACGGTGTTTCTCGCGACAGCCCAGCATCGTCAAATGCTGGACCAAACGTTAGCTTCGTTCGAAATTGCTCCAGAGCATGATTTGAATGTCATGCAGCACAGCCAATCGCTTCCCGATCTGACGGGACGCGTGATTTCCTCGGTTTCGAATTGGTGCGAACGATTCAAGCCAGCCGCCATCCTCGTTCAAGGCGATACGACAACGGTTTTAGCCGCATCGATTGCTGCTTTCTATTGTCGCGTGCCCATTGGACATATCGAAGCTGGCCTACGAACGGGAAACATGGCAATGCCCTTTCCTGAAGAGATGAATCGACGTTTGACTTCGCCGCTCGCCCGCTGGCATTTCTGTCCAACCGAGCTAAGCCGGAGGAATCTCGCCGTCGAAAACATTACCGAGAACGTACACGTAACAGGAAACACGGTTGTCGATGCACTCTTGTGGATCCGTGACAAACTGCGTCGAGAAGGCCTTACGGCAGATCGCGTTGCAAGCCGTGTTGGTATACCCAGCGTGTTCTGCGATACATTCCTTCGCACAACGGCTCGACGCTGGATACTGGTCACCGGGCACAGGCGAGAGTCTTTTGGCGATGGTTTCGATCGAATATGCATCGCAATTAACCGACTGACAGAATTGTTCGAAGATATTGGAGTTTTGTATCCGGTTCATCTGAATCCGAAGGTTCGCGAACCTGTGAATCGTATTCTGGGAAACAATCCTCGCGTTGCACTTGTAGAGCCTGCAGGATACGAAGATTTCGTTTGGTTGATGGACCGTTGCACTTTTATTTTGAGTGATTCTGGTGGAGTCCAAGAAGAAGCTCCTTCATTAGGCAAGCCAGTTCTTGTGCTTCGCGACGAGACGGAGCGGCCCGAAGGAGTACAGGCAGGTACCTGTCGAACGGTCGGGACGGATCCCGAGCGGATTCTTAGCGAGGCGGAAATTCTACTGAATGACGCTGACGAATATCGTCGTCGATCTCAACTTTCAAATCCCTATGGCGACGGATTGGCTGCAAATAGGGTGCGTGCGATTCTTGAAGCGGAATTGAACCATCCGTAGGCTCTGAATTTGCAGCCCCGTTGATGGTTTTCGAGCAACTGCGTCGTCAGAACGCCCGTCAACTGTTCGCTAACTTTTGACGGAGCGAGTGCACTAGGTTTCCTTGCACCGTTAAGTAAAAAGTCTTTCTCAGTTTGCACAGTATCTTTCTGTAGCGAAATTGGGCATTCCACGGCTGTCTTGTTTGTGTGATGCCGTATCTTTTTCGAATGGACGTCCATTCATCGATCCCATAGGTCGAGTCTTGGTTTCCCGTTTTGGCATCTCCATGGAGTCGGAACGCTCCCAGTACATGATTTATCAATGAAAAGGTGCTTCCGCTATCGGCGATTCGAAAATAGAAATCCCCGTCCATCGCATAGCGATAGGTTTCATCGACTCTGAATTTCTTGATGATCGAATGCGAAAAAAATGTTGACTGGTTCGTGATATTCCATCCGCCGTACTTCAATTCAAAGAAACTGAATGGCGCGTAGTAATGCGTCTGAATCCGTTTGCTGTCGGCATCAATCGTTTCCGAGTGCCCAAAGAAGATATCGGCTTTGGTCCGTTTGATCGCTTGAAATAGATGGCCGAACGCATCCTGAAGATAAACATCGTCCGAGTTTTGCCATCCAACCCACTCACCATTCGTTCGCTCAAACCCCTTGTTCAATGCGTGGCTTTGCCCCTTGTCTTTTTCACTAACCCAGTAGGAAATCCAGGGCTCATACTTCCTGATGATGTCGACGGATGAATCGGTGCTCCCCCCATCGATAATGATGAGTTCTAAATTCGGATAATTCTGAAGTAAAACGGATCGGATTGTTTCCTCGAGAAACTTATCCTGATTGAAGGAAGGCGTAACAATCGAGATGCGTGGAAAACTATCGAAAGCGTTATAGATAGCTGAATCAGACTCTACCGTCCAAGGCCAACCTATTTTTCCCTTTGGCGGTGCGGGTAGCGAACTTAGGAGATTCGGCATCGAGATTTTCCAAACTTTCACTTATTGGTTTTTTGCAACGTCAACGACAAATCGAGGCTTTTCAAGGCGACATCGCTCAGCCGTCAAATTCTGAGCCCATTCGACGAAAAAGGTTGAAGAATAAAGGCGATTTCCTGAAAATAGCGGCGTACGGATACTATTCCTCCCTGTTGTGCCTGTTTTACCTAGTTTTGGATAGCGTGTTAAGTCAGTTTAGGACGTACCTGCTTTCCCTACCACGACGGCCTGTGATACACTGGCTGGTCGTTTGAAACATTCTGTTTCTTCATCCCTATCGAGGTAAAATCATGAGTCGATGGATTTTGGGTTCGATGTTCTTGGGCGGTCTTATGCCTTTGTCGGCACAAGCAGTGGATCTGACAAGTGGCATGAAAAAGGGCGATGTCCCGATGATTAGCGCAGGGCAAATTGCGTTCGCGCCGAATGGCGTATTGCTAGCCGCCGATCCAAAGAATGCGACGATCGTCGCGATCTCGACTGGCGACGTAAGTCCAGCGGCAGGGGACGTAGGTTTCTCGATTGAGAAGATCGACGAAAAAATAGCGGCAGCTCTTGGGACGTCTGCGAAAGAGATTCAGATTGTCGATATGGCGACGAATCCGATCAGCCGACAAATCTACGTATCGGTCGCGCGAGGACGGGGGCCCGACGCCACGCCTGTTCTGCTTCGTATAAAAACCGATGGGACCATCGAGGACGTTTCCTTGAAGAATGTCGCACACAGTATCGCTAAAATCCCCAATCCGGCCGACGATAAAGAAGGACGACGAGGTAACCCGCGAGGCGAATCGATCACTGACATCGCGTACATCAACGGAAAGGTTTTTGTGGCAGGGTTGTCGAACGAGGAGTTTGCATCCAACTTGCGTACACTCGATTTCCCCTTCAGCAACGTCAATCGCGGGGCAAGCGTTGAGATTTATCACGGTGCACACGGTGCCGTCGAAACGCGGTCGCCTGTGCGAACATTCGCTGCTTATTCGATCGATGGCCAGGAGCACTTGCTCGCCGCCTACACCTGCACACCTCTCGTCAAAATCCCAGTCAAAGCTTTGGAGGATGGTAAGAAAGTCCGTGGCGTCACGGTGGCCGAATTGGGAAATCGAAATAAGCCACTCGATATGGTCGTTTATAAGAAAGACGGCAAGAACTTCGTGTTGATGGCAAACAGTGCCCGCGGAGTAATGAAGATATCGACAGACAATATCAAGGACATCGAATCGATCGAGTCCAAGGTAGCCGATAAGGCTGGTCTCCAATATGAAACGATTGGCAGTCTTACCGGAGTAGAACAACTGGATCGTCTCAGCGACACACTAGCGGTTGTTTTGTCTCGAAGCGTCCCAGACGGACCAGCGACGCTCGCCAGCATTGCACTTCCTTAACATACGGATTCGTGCGTGCATCGGCTTTTTCTCGTCGCACTTTTTGCGATTTCTGCTCGAGCAACGCTTGCCGAGGTCACGATTCATCTCGTGGCCTCGGATCAGGCTCCGACGAGCCGTTTCTGTGTAAAAGGACTCTCGCCACAAACGTTGCAGTCCCTGGAGCAGTTACCAGCCGAGCGTCTGTCTGAGCATTTCAAACTCTTCGTGGCAACGATCGGCGAGGACCCGTCGGTACCCTCCGTACTCGGCGATTGTTCCATCGATCGCGAGCAACTGATTTTCCAGCCACGCTTTGGCTTGTCAGCGGGCCAAACGTATCGAGCGGAGTTTCTTGCTCCACTTGCCGAGCGACCCACGACGAAGGCGACCTTCCATATTCCCGAGGCAACGCGTGCCGAGAAGACAACGCTCGATGCAATCTATCCGTCGGCATCAGAGCTTCCACAAAACGTGTTGCGATTCTATCTGCATTTTTCGGCCCCAATGAAGCAAGGTGGTGTTTATCGTTTTATCAGTATCTCTCACGAGAACGGTGAGCAGCTTGCGCTTCCATTTCTAGAAATCTCCGAAGAGCTTTGGGATCAAACCGGAACGCGATTGACGTTGCTTCTAGATCCGAGTCGCGTTAAGCGAGGCTTGGTCGCGAGGGAAGAAGACGGGGCGATTCTCGAACGAGGGAAGAAGTACCGCCTACGTGTAAGTGCGGCTTGGCCAGATGTCCATGGCATGCCGCTTGGCTCGGATGCAATCAAAGAGTTCACGGTGACAAACGAGGATTTTTCTCAGCCCAATCCACGAGAATGGAGCGTGAGCATCGCTTCTGGATCCGATTCCGATTTTTCGAGGCGTTCTGTCCAGCTTGTTTTTCCGGATCCGCTTGACCATGCGCTGCTAGGGCGTTGCATACGAGTCATCGACTCGATGGGTAAGAACGTGCCGGGCAAAGTTGAGGTTAGCGATCATGAACGACGCTGGGTATTTTCGCCAAATGCCAGTTGGAAGCGCGGCGAGTATTCATTGCGTATTGATCCCATCTTGGAAGATATTGCTGGGAACAGCATAGCGAGGCCTTTCGAGGTCGATCTTACGAAACCCGCCGTGGCCCCCGAGATCCAGTCACTCCAGTTTGTCATTCGATAACGACTTCGAATGGAGATCGACGAGTGCATCATAGGATAGATTGTCAAACTCGGTTACAATCCAGGGTGTAGCCGTTCTTGTTTTCGCACTGGATTGAATGACATGTCGCGTTTTGATTTTTCCCGCTTGCTTCCGTCGTCGGCGACCCAAGCTTTGCTGACTCTGCATCTGTGTTTTGGTGCGATTGGGTGCACGAATTCATCTCCTGAACTTGAGGCAACTTCGAAGTCAGGGGATTCCATTGCTTCAACCGAAACGGCGTCGCATGTAACGGCGGCTCCAGAGGCGGCAGCGAAACAGACGATCGACTCAGCAGCAAGTGGAGCTGGGGAAACGAAATCGACGTCGAACGAGAAAACTGCGGCCGAAACAGTGGCTGGCTTGCCGAATATCAGCGAAGACGCCTTTTTGCAGGCCGCTTTGGACGGAGATGCTTCGATCGTAAAACGTGGTATTCGACAGGGGATTCGCGTCGACTTTACTGCCGAAGACAAGCGGACGGCTTTGATGTTGGCTGCGTTCAACGGGCATACGTCCATCGTAAAGCATCTTTTGGAGCACAACGCGACAGTCGATTTGCGAGACTCGATTCAACGCACGGCCCTGATGTATGCAGCGACGGGATCCAGCGTCGAGACGGTTCAGCTCCTTGTTGACGCTGGAGCCAACGTCAACGCAGCCGATGCCGAGGAAAGCTGGACGCCGTTAATGATGGCGGCCGCCGAAGGTCAAACACAGATCGTCGCCGTACTTCTCAAACATGGTGCGAATGCCGCGAGCAAGGATGTCGATGGTGAAACAGCCCTCCAGTTCGCAGCCAGCAAAGGCCATCAAGCCGTTGTTGAACTACTCAGCAAATGAAGTAATTGTGCCTAGCGACAAGCAGTCCGTACTCATCTTGCACAATCCTCATTCAGGATCGTACCACGCGATCGACCTGATTCGTGCCCTTTCCGCAAGGCTGGATGAATCGGGATTTCGGGTCGAGTTATATGACTCGCTCGATACGTTTCAGTCTCGATCCAAGGAATTAGAGGATCGCAATGAATTGAGAGCCGTCGTTGCGGCCGGTGGAGATGGAACTGCAGCCGCAGTTGCGACGCGAGTCTCGTCAAACGTGCCGATCTGGCTGTTTCCGTTGGGTACCGAGAACTTGCTCGCTCGCTACTGGGGCATGACGACGGACCCCGAACTAACGGTTGCATCTATTACCCGCATGAAGACGAGAGCCATGGATGCAGGGTTTGCCAACGGCCGGCTCTTCCTGATCATGGTTGGGGTAGGATTTGATGCCGAGGTTGTTCGTCGAGTGCATTCGCAACGAACCGGACATATCCGTCGATATCACTATTACCTTCCAATCATTAGAACAATT
Source organism: Pirellulaceae bacterium (assembly GCA_031426475.1). Lineage (GTDB taxonomy): Bacteria > Planctomycetota > Planctomycetia > Pirellulales > Pirellulaceae > JAIYDQ01. The sequence goes on from JANPLJ010000009.1 coordinate 8,866, forward strand.
TTTTCCTATCGATTTCCGCGACTCAGGCTCGTCGAACATGCTCCGAATTTGGTAGTCGAAAAATCGAGCGACAAAACCAGTGAGGTTCACGAAGCGGCTTGGTACTTTTTGTTGAATTTACCAAGATACGCGTCAGCCCTGGATATCGCTCCGGATGCTCGCGGGGACGATGGTCTGATCGACATCTGCGGGTTTAGGCACGGCGGATTGCTTCGCGGGCTGTACTATTTCGCCCGGCTGAGAACGGGAACTCATGCGACACTTTCGGATTTTACTCACCGACGATCCGCAAGTTTTCGAATTGAATCAGCTTCATCGGAGGCATCGAACGTTTCGTACCAGCTGGATGGTGATTGGGGGGGCTACTTGCCACTGGAAATCGAAAGCTTGCCCGGTCGTCTGCGTGTTATCGAACCGGCGCTTTTGAATTTCGAAGCTGCCCCGTCTTAGTACTTCCTCCAACTCCAAGTTTTGAGGTTCAATTCGTAGCCGATGTCGTAAGACGTTGGAGGAAGCGCAGTAGACATCGCCTTTCAAGCTGCGTCCGAATTCTGACGAATTCGGCTACCCACTCTAAATCTAAGTTGGATGAGTCAGCGAACGGAGTCGCTGTCCCACTATCCACCAGTTCTTGCATGATTGGAAAACGAAAACGGCCAGCGAGAAAACTCACTGGCCGTTTCTTTTTTGGTTGTTTTTCTTAGCCTGTCATCGACAAGCTATCGAAAATTAGGAACCGCAACCGCACGATGGTGCTGGAGCGCCGCAACCACCGCAGCTGGAAGCTGGAGCGCCGCAAGCCGAAGCTCCGCCGCATCCGCCTGCCGAACCACAAGCTGCACCGCTAACGGCACCGCCCATCGAGCCGTAACCCGAGGTTGTTACAGGAACGGTGATCGTCTGTGGAACCATCTTGCAAACGTTGACGGTAACTTCTTCAGTTACAGTGTAAGGAACACATACGTTGTATGTATCGGTCTTTTCTTCGCTAACAGTGTCCATAACCGTAACGTTGTAGGTTTCGGTCTTGGTCGTTGGGACCATGGTTGTGAAGTTGACAACGCGTTCCTTGGTCTCGGTCTTGTACTCGGTCTTGTTGACCATTCGCTCACGAGTTTCCATATCGTTGACAACCTTCGATACAGTTCGTGTCAAAGTTTCTTGAACAGTGCGAGGAACCTTGACAGTACGAGTACGAGTTTCGGTGTTCATAACACACTTAGTTACTGGACGAGTACGAGTCTCGGTTGTGTAGCTAACCTTCTGTACGTTGCGTTGACGAGTTTCGGTGTTCATAACGCACTTGTTAACCGTACGAGTACGGGTTTCGGTCGTCATGGTGCACTTCTGAACGCTACGAGTACGTTGTTCGGTCGTGTAGGTCGTTTGAGGAACCGAACGAGTACGAACTTCGTCGCGGCAAAGATTTACCGTGTAGGTGTATTGCTCTTCGCTTTGTTGCGAGGTGTAGGTCGTGTAAGGAACTTCTTCGGTGACAACGTTTGGAACCCAAACCTTCTTGCAAACGGTACGCGTTGCAGGAGCAGCACAACCGCAATCAGCAGCTGGAGCTGGAGCGGCACAACCGCAAGCTGGAGCCGGTGCTGCACAACCGCAAGCTGGAGCCGGAGCAGCGCAACCGCCGCACGAGCTTCCGCAACCGGAGCTAACGGAACCGCAAGCTGGAGCAACCGCTACTTCTTCGGTGATCGTCTGGTAGGAACCCATGTCTTTAGTCACAGTCCGTGTCTGAGTGACTGGAACTCGTCGGCAAACAGTTCGGCTACCGGTCTTTTGCTCAGTGTATGGAACCTTGACTGTGTAGCTCTGCTCGACTTGAGTCGTTACAGGAACTTGAACAGTGTAAGGAACTTCAACAGTCGACATCACAGGAAATTGCACTGTGTATGGAACTTGTTCTTGAACGGTCGAAGGTACTTGAACGGTGTAGTTCTGTACTTCGGTCGTTGTGACAGGAACCTGAACGGTGTAAGGAACTTGTTCGACAACGGTCG
>JANPLJ010000010.1:0-3183 GCA_031426475.1 Pirellulaceae bacterium
AGACTGGCTAGCCACGCTCTTGTTAACCGCGTCGCTCATGTTGTTTACCAATGAGATCACGACTCCAGGACTTGGATTAGCTGGCTTTCTTTCGTTGCTGTGTATCGCATTATTCTTCTGGATGAGGTTTCTCGATGGTACGGTAGAGTGGCTTGAAATCACGCTTTGTATCGGAGGAATCCTGGCTTTAGGGTTGGAGATATTTGTATTGCCTGGCTTCGGCGTCTTTGGCTTCGGGGGCTTTATCATGTTGGCCTGTGGAATCATTCTTGCTAGTCAGACTTTCATCCTTCCCAGCAACGACTACCAATGGAGAAAATTGGCGACCAGCAGCGGCCAAATTGCTATCGCTTGTATAGGGTTGATGACGACCATTTACCTTCTTCGAAATCAACTTGAAAAGCTCCCCTTCTTTCGATTGCTGAAACTGGAACCGCCAGCGGGACAAGTCGTCGAGTCATCGTCTGACGACTGGACCTATCTGGTTGGCGAAACAGGCATCACGACTTCGCGTTGTGCTCCGGTCGGGAAAGCGCTCTTCGGTGATCGATATTTCGATGTTCATTCGCCCGACGACTTGCTGGAACCCGATACGTCCGTCCAAATCTGCGAAGTACGTAACCAGACGATTTTTGTTCGCCGCGTTCCGACTTAGGACTGGACAAGTTAAACTAGTCGTTAAGTTTGGATACAGAAAATTTGAAGTATTCCGGCCAATTGAAAAACTTACAAGATATATGACCATTCGTAGAAACCCGACTCGAAGCGTAAAAATCGGCAAGATCCATGTCGGAGCGGAACATCCCATCGCTGTTCAAAGCATGACCGCTACGCACACGACCAATATCGATGCGACGGTTGCGTTAGTAAACTTCCTAGAGCAGGCCGGAGCCGATGTGGTGCGAATTGCCGTCGATAGCGACAAAGACGCCGAAGCGTTAGCCGAAATTCGTCGACAAACGACAGCCAATCTATCGGTCGATCTACAAGAGAATTATCGCCTCGCGGAACAAGTGGCCCCGCATGTCGACAAGATTCGATACAACCCTGGCCATCTCTATCACCACGAACGCACCAAGACATGGCAGGAGAAAGTCTACTATTTGGCGTCGATAGCGAGGGACAACGATTGCGCTATTCGAGTTGGAGTCAACTGCGGTAGCGTCGACCCCGACAAAAAATCCAAGTTCGCTCACGACGACTCGATAAGCCCGATGATCGAATCCGCCGTCGAGCACTGCAATTACTTAGATTCACTCGGCTTCCATCGGTATGTCGTCTCGCTAAAAGATAGCGACCCGTCGAAAGTCGTCGAAGTCAACAAGCGTTTCGCAGAAGCTCGTCCGGATGTTCCCATTCATCTGGGGGTTACTGAGGCTGGCTTGCCTCCTGATGGAATCATCAAGACGCGCATTGCGTTCGAACAGTTAATCGGACGCGGGATCGGTGATACCGTTCGAGTTTCGTTGACCGTTCCCAATTCTCGGAAGAACGAAGAAATCCTTTCGGGCCGTGAGATCATTGAAGACATCTATGCAGGTCGCTTGCGAAGTGTCGTTGCCCTCAATCCTTCCCAGCTCAACATTATTTCCTGCCCAAGCTGCTCTCGAGTTGAAAATGAAGCCTTTGTCGAATTGGCGCAGCAAGTGAAGGAAATGTCGACCTACGCGAAAGACTATGCGATCACCATCGCAGTGATGGGCTGTCGAGTGAACGGCCCCGGCGAAACGGATGATGCTGATCTCGGTTTGTGGTGTGGCCCCAATCGAGTGAACCTCAAACGACGTAGCGAGTCGCTTGGATCGTACCCATACGATGAAATCCTCGCAAAACTCAAATACGAACTCGATCAACTCATCGCGACTTCCAAAGCGATCTGACATTCGTCGAAGTTCTTAGAATTCAGACGAAGCTCCGCGATCGTCGAATATCCATCCTCATCCGAATTCTGACAAATTCGGCTGCGAAAATCGTTGCCTTTAGCAAGTTTTCGTGTTATTCGGTATGCGAGTCCTATGGCCAATCGATTGCTTCCCCAACCTCGCAACAACTCGCATCGCCTTGTTCGACTACTCGGATTTCGTTTCTGCGCGATCTTGATAGGGTTGCTACCGTTTGCAATCGCTGAAACAACTCTTCGATTTCTAGGCTTGCCAACCCAACAGCTAGCGTACGATCCGTTCTTGGATTGCAGCCAACTTGCACCGCTATTCAAGGAGGATTCCGATGGAAAGTATCGAATTCCGCCGGAGCGCATGCGGTTGTTTGCTCCAGCTGAATTCTCGCTTCAAAAAGCTCCCAACACGCGTCGTGTTTTCTCGTTAGGCGGATCGACCACTCAAGGCGAACCGTATGGACCACCGACCGCTTTCACGGCGTGGTTGGGCATCCATCTGGAAATGATCGATCCCGATCGAAACTGGGAAATGGTCAACTGTGGGGGGCTGTCCTACGCAAGCTATCGAGTGCTTCCCATCCTTCGCGAAGTTCTCGACTATGATCCAGACTTGATCGTTATCTATTGCGGCCAAAACGAGTTTCTCGAAGATCGTGAACTGAGCGGATGGAAAAAGACGCCGACGTTCGCGATTCGTGCTGCTTCGACACTCTCGAAATCTCGGCTCGTTCAATTTGCCACGTCGATCGTGAAGCCCGTTAAAAGTGCAAAACCCGAAAACAGAACAACCAGTTTGAAACGCGAAGTCGACGCATTGCTCGACTCCCACGGTGGGCTCGACGAGTATCATCGAAGTTCGCTCGATGCCCCTGCGGTCGTCGCATCGTTCCGATGGAATCTTCAACAAATGGTCACCGCCTGCCGGTCGCGGGAGATCCCATTGGTGCTAGTAGTCCCGACAGTAAATCTACGAGATTGCCCTCCGTTTAAGATCGAGGCAGATCCGAATCTGAACGTTGAGAAGTCGCGAATCATCGAATCGTTGTGGCTGCAATCGCAAAAGGATCGCGAGCAACCGGATAAGGCTCGCGATTCGATGCGGAAACTACTGGACATCGATCCTCAGCATTGCGGCGCACACTACTATCTCGGACAACTCGCAATCGCAAACCAAGATTGGGAACAATCCCGTCAACATTTGATTGCTGCCAAAGACTACGACGTCTGTCCCTTGCGAGCAACCTCCGCCATTCAAGAAGTTGTCCGCCAAGTTGCCTCTGAAAATC
>JANPLJ010000011.1:0-5397 GCA_031426475.1 Pirellulaceae bacterium
TACCCTCGAGATTGGCAATGATTCATTAATTAGCGTTCATGATCGAGGCATGATTGCGTTTACAAGATGCCGTATGCAGGGCAACGAATGCCTTGTTACTGCGCAGTAACATGACTGTTGCGTGGAAACCAAGAAATAATCCGGAATTCCTATCTCGTGCTATGCAAACAGTTTGCTTGCTCGAAGCGCCCATGTAGCGGCTCAATAGCGTGGAGGATGGCATGCCGTTTGTTGATGCATCTGACGGCGGACGAAAATCTATTGCTGTCGAGCTGAATGCAATAGATGGATAATTCCTGATTTCGAATGTGTGACAATCGGTCGCGCTTGTACTAACTGTCGGAATTCAAGGGATTTGTGTCGGTTCCGCTTTTTGCTTTTGATTTATGAAATATCGGGACCGTAATGATGAATCGATACACTTGGGTCTTCGTGCTATTCACAGCTTTGCCCATTCGACCGCTTGGAGCGCAACATCCGGTTGCGACCGACACGCATAGCGCTGCGTCCAAGAACTTCGAAGTGCAAAGTTTCGCTTCTGGCCCGGAAGCATTGAAAGTGATTGAGCTTTGCGAATCGCTACGCGCCGAGTTGGCACGGGTTTGGGGTGGCGGCGAGGTTCCATCGAACTGGACGCCCCGATGTTCGATCGCCGTTCATCCGACTCGTGCGAGTTATCTATCGGTTGTCGGCCCAGATGGTGGGCAGACTTCGGGTTGCAGTCTCATTCAACTCGACGCCGACACAGTCGTCGGACGGAGAATCGACTTGCTCGTTGAGACTTCCGGTGCCTTTCATGCGCTGCCACATGAACTTACTCACGTTGTTCTAGCCGACCGATTTCGAGGACGCCAGCCACCGCATTGGCTCGACGAAGGGATCGCGATGTTGGCGGATACAGACGAGAAACAGTCGCTGCATGATCGCGACTGTCGGGCTGCATTGCAGGGCGGAACAGCGTTTTCCGTTGGAGAAATCCTGCACCTCCAGCAATTCTCGTCGCCCGACCAAATGCCTGCGTTCTACGGCCAAAGTCTTTCGCTTGTTCGGATGCTTTCAGAGCGTGATAACCCCGAGAAATTGATCCCGTTCGCTCTTGAAGCACAAAGCTCCGGCTTTGAGTCTGCGCTAAAGCGTCATTACTCGATCAACAGTATTGGTGATCTTCAGCGAGCGTGGCAGAAATACGCCCTCGGCGGAGCGTCTTTGACCGCAGGGACGCCTATCGTTACGATTAGCTTCAAACCGTAACGCTGGACAAATAAGCTGGCCAAGGCCATACTTTAGTTAGCCGGACAGCCCGCTAGGCCGCTTGCAAAGGCTGCCTCCCTCCCCCGCGATCCTTCCAGCTTGGTTGCCAATGGTCGACACGATACCGCTTTTGATCGCCACATGGAGACCGAAGGTTTCTTCCATTTTGTTCTGTGTGATATTCGTCAGCGTCACAGACGGCTTCTTGTATGCCAAAGGTGATAAGGATCGAGAGACGATTTCGTTCAATCGGGATGTGCGCCCCTTTCTATCTGACACTTGTTTTCAGTGCCATGGACCAGATTCAAAGACTCGCGAAGCCGGATTGCGATTGGACGAAGCGGCATCTGCGCAGGCGGATCTCGGAGGCTACGTCGCGATAGCACCTGGCAAACCGGACGCAAGCGAAGCGATGCTCCGAATCCTTAGCGATGATCCAGACAAAAAGATGCCGCCGTCGTCGTCGGGACTTGCGATCACCGACCGGCAAAAGGCGATCTTCCGCGGTTGGATCGAACAAGGCGCTGTTTATGAGCAGCATTGGTCATTCCTACCGATCGCTCGCCCTGCGTTCCCCATTGACTCGAATGCGATTCACCCGATCGACCGATTCATTCAAAAACGATTAGAAGCCGCGGGCCTTGAGCCTTCTCCAATCGCCCGCCCAGAGACGCTGATTCGTCGAGTGACACTCGATTTGACAGGTCTGCCGCCGAGCATCGAGGAACTGGACGCGTATTTGGCGGATGTCACAATACGTGGTGTCGATCTCGCTTACGAAACGGTTGTCGATCGTTTGCTGCGATCGCCTCGCTTCGGTGAAAGAATAGCTTGGCCCTGGATGGAGGCCGCGCGTTATGCTGATACCGACGGTTATCAAAACGATGGACATCGCGACATGTGGCGATGGCGCGACTGGGTGATCGATGCCATCAACCGTGATATGCCATTCGATCAATTTACGATTGAGCAACTAGCAGGCGATCTTCTTCCGAATCCAACACACGAGCAGTTGATTGCGACCGCGTTCAATCGCAACAACCGATACAATTCCGAGGAAGGAATTCCGATCGATGAATTTCTCTTAGAAAACGCCGTCGATCGAGTCGATACTACGGCGACGGTTTGGATGGGCCTAACCGTCGGCTGCGCTCGATGCCACGATCACAAGTTCGACCCGATCAGCCAAAAAGAATACTATCAGCTCGTCGACTACTTCAACGACGTCGCTGAGAGCGGACGCGCGATCAAGGCGGGGAACTCGGAACCCTGGATCAAGACGCCGATCGACGAGCAAAGTAACAAGCTGGCCGCGTTCGATGCTCGGATAAAACGTGCAGAAAACGCCTTGTCCAAGGCTGATTCAAAACTGGCTAAAGATCAATCGCGGTGGGAGAATGCGGTTACGTTGAGCGGTCCGGTGCTAGCCAACGGACTCGATCATTATTTTGCGATGGATACCGATGATGAACGAGTCACGGTCGCGAAGAAAGGCAAGCCATCGTATGAGAAAGGGATCCAGGGCGGAGCGGCCTGCGTAAGCGAGCCGATCGCACTTGAACTAGGAAAGATCGATGGCTTGATTGGCAACGGTCGCTTTTCGATCGCGTTTTGGATGAAGCCAAAGGACATTGTGCGTGGTCCGGTTCTCTCGAATGAGATGCCTGGCACCGGTCGCAACGGAATCCTCGTCGAGTTCATCGATGGCCACTTGCGATGGAACATTAATACGCGTTGGATCTCAGGCGTATCGACGGTAGAAACGGTTCGCAAATTCTTACCGAATAAATGGGTGCACATCGCACTCACCAACGATGGAACGCAGCGAGCGGACGGCATGTTGGTTTACGTAGATGGCGAGCGTCAAGATCTGAACGTCATTCGAAATACCAACAGCAACGTTTCGAAACGAGACCAAGGGGCCGTGATGAGCGTCGGGTACAGCAAGCACGTCGGCTTTTGGGATGGATTGGTCGATGAGCTCCGTTTCTATTCGCGACGTACGCTTTCATTGGACGAAGTGACATTGTTGGCCGTTCGTGAATCGCCAACCGAGATCGCTGCCATTGCTGCGGAGAATCGTACGACGCTTCAATCGAAATTGCTAAGACTTGCCTATTTAGAACAAGCGGCCCCCGAGAACGATGCAAAGCTTTTGGCCGACCTGAACGAGGCCAACGACAAGAGAACCGCATACTTCGATACGCTTCCGACGACGATGATCATGAAAGATCTTCCAGTCCCACGCCCATCCTATGTTCGCATTCGAGGCGTATACGATTCGCTTGGAGAAAAGGTGGAGCCCGGTGTACCGGCGGTTTTGACAGGCTCGAACCAGCATCCAACGACCGATCGACTTGCATTTGCACGATGGCTGGTAAGTCGTGAACACCCGTTGACGGCACGTGTCACCGTCAATCGATTTTGGCAGCTCCTGTTTGGAGTGGGGCTGGTGAAGACGACGGAAGACTTTGGTGCACAGGGCGAGCTCCCTTCGCATCCAGAACTGCTCGATTGGCTGGCTGCCGAGTTTATCGACAGCGGGTGGGACGTAAAGGCAATTCTGAAGACGATCGTGATGACCCACACTTATCGCCAAAGTTCGACGATCGTGCCAAAACTGTTGCGAGCCGATCCTGACAACCGCCTATATGCTCGTGCCCCTCGACTGCGATTGCCAGGGAACATCTTGCGAGACCAAGCTCTTTTCGTATCGGGCCTTTTAGTGGAGAAACAAGGAGGTCCTTCCGTCTTTCCATACCAGCCCGCGAAGCTTTGGGAGGAAGCAAGCAACGCGAAGTATACTCTCGGAAAAGGCGAGGACCTCTATCGAAGGAGCCTCTATACCTATTGGAAACGTACGCTCGCTCCCCCCACGATGGCCGTGCTCGATACGGCCGATCGAGAATCCTGTGCCGTGAAGCCAAAAGTGACGAACACCCCGCTTCAAGCATTGACCCTGATGAACGAAATCACCTTTGTCGAAGCGGCCAAGAAACTAGGCGAGCGTCTATTGAAGCACAGCAACGAATCGGATCGTGACAGAGTGATTTTTGCATTCCGAAGTGTCACGGCTCGCTATCCAAGCGAGCCCGAGCTCGAGCTGCTGGTCCGAGCGCTTGCCAGCTATCGCAAAGAATTTAGTCTTGATCCCAAGAAATCCAGTGCGATCCTCGAGGTAGGTGCTTCGTCCGCCGATACCGATCTTCCAATGATCGAGCTAGCTGCCGCGACGGCACTTGCAAACGTCATTTTGAACCTCGAAGAAGCAACGACACGCGAGTAATGAATGATGATGTTTCCGAGTTCACTGTTCTCCCGCCAGATATTCGATCGACGAAAATTCCTAGGCAATGCATCGGCGGCTATGAGTGGCGTCGCAATGGCTTCGTTGCTCGACACAACGTTCGCGAAAGAGAATGCTCCGTCGTTTTTGGATGGTACGGCCAAAGCTAAACGGATTATCTATCTTTTTCAGTCGGGTGGTCCCCCGCAACAAGACCTGTTCGATTATAAGCCGTACTTGGATAAGGTTCATGGCGAAGAAACTCCGGCATCGGTGTTTCAAGGACAACGACTTACAGGGATGACGTCCGGCCAGAGTTCCTTTCCGATCGCGCGTTCTGTATTTGAATTCAAGCAGCATGGAGAAAGCGGTGCTTGGATCAGTGAAGTCATGCCGCATTTAGCCGAAGTCGCGGACGATCTTTGCTTCGTAAAATCGATGCACACCGAAGCGATCAACCATGATCCAGCGATCACTTTTCTGCAAACCGGATTCCAAATCGCTGGCCGTCCAAGTATCGGCGCTTGGTTGAGCTACGGTCTCGGCAGCGAAAATGAGAATCTACCTGCGTTCGTGGCGATGCTCTCGGGCACAGGAGATCAACCGCTATATGATCGACTGTGGGGTTCGGGATTCCTGCCGTCGATTCATCAAGGTGTTCGATTTCGTTCTGGAAAGGACCCGGTACTGTTCTTGAATAATCCAGACGGTTTTAGTCCCGCGTTGCGTCGTCAGACATTGGACGATCTCGGAAGCTTGAATCGCATGAGACTCGACGCAGTCGGTGACCCGGAAATTGAAACGCGAGTTGCCCAGTATGAGATGGCGTATCGCATGCAATCGTCCGTTCCCGAATTGGC
>JANPLJ010000012.1:0-3370 GCA_031426475.1 Pirellulaceae bacterium
ATCTTGAAAGAAACAACGCCACTGAGGATCCAGGGCTACCAATTGCAGGTATTCCTCGAGTTTTTTTCCGGCTTCGGTGAAAATACGGTTTAGTACGGACGGCAGCGTGAGAATCGTTGGCCCCATATCGAAGCGAAAGCCATCTTGCCGGTAGACGGCAGCTTTTCCACCCAGCCATTCATTCTTTTCAAAAAGCGTTACCTTGTGTCCACGAGCCGCCAGCGTACATGCTGCAGCAAGCCCCGCCAAACCACTTCCAACAACGCCAACATTGAGACTGCGCTTCGATTGTTTGATCATGTGTCGCTTTTCCTGCTTTCCTTTTTCCTCGAATCGGTCGTCACGGCCCGAATAATATTCGCCAATCCGGCTATTCGCTTAGTCCACGAACCTTCATGCAACCATTGTAGAAGCCCTTCCAGTATCTGGCCGTCCCGAGGCTTCGGGGCGTCCAAATGGAGTAACCAGCGACCTCGGCGGACCGAAACCACTTTGGGACGGGTCAGTTCCAGCAAGCCTTCCACCCCTCGCGTGACCCCGAAACCGCTTTCACGGACGCCACCGAACGGCAATCTCGGATCGGCAGTCGGAACAATCAAGTCGTTGACGACCACAGAACCAACATCCAGTCGTGCGGCTAATCGTCTCGCTTCTTCTTCACCGCCGAAAATACTAGCTGTCAATCCGTAACGACATTGGCGATCCAGTTGCAAGGCTTGTTCGATGTCGTCATAGGCGAACAACATCGTAAGTGGAGCAAAAATATCCGCGTTCGCAAGCGGACTGTCGAGAGCAACATCCTCCAATACGACCGGTAGGCCCGCAACGAGCCATCGAGAAATCGCGTCGGAGCCCTTTTGATCAATACCGAGTGAATTCGGGGGCAAAACGAGCTTGGCATGACCGGCGGCGATTTCGCTCTCGATTCGCTCGAGCGTTTTCGGTGGGACGACGGTTGAAGGAATCTCGTTCAGTCGAGCCCTAAGTTTCGAAACCAGGTCGGGCATGATGGCTTTGGGAATATAAACTCGCCGTGGAGCAACACAGGTTGCACCTCCGTTGAGCCGTAAACCGAAAAGCAAGGCTGCGGTAACTCGTTCGATGTTGGCATTGTCTAACACAAAGACAGCATCGCAGCCACTCAGTTCCATCGTCGACGGCGTAAGACGTTGTGCCAATTTGCTGAGTACCTTGCGGCCACTTTCACTCGAACCGGTCATGATCGCTCGGTCGACCCGCTGATCGATGATTCTCTCGACCGCTTCGATCGATGTATCGAGAACGGCAATGAGATTCGATGGCACCCCGGACTGAATCATCAATCTCTGGATATTCACCGTGATCGCTTCACAACCCGGAGCAGGTTTTACAATGACCGCGTTGCCGGCAACGACCGCTTGCAGCATCTGAACGCCTGTGAGAAACAACGGATAGTTCCAAGTGCCGATGACCAGGACGACCCCCACGGGCTCTCGAGAGACAACCGACCGCACTCGCCCAAGCCACATGGGACGCTCCAGAAAGCCGACATTTCTCGTTTTGAGGACCTTATGTGCGTTTTTCGAGAGCCATCGCGCCGCGTCGGCAAAGGGAAAAATCTCAGCGGCAATCGTCTCACGATAGTCGCTTCGCTGAGGCGTTTGGATCGAATCGTGCAGCAAGCGAGCGTTGCCGGCGATCAATGAAGCAAGGCGTTTGGCGGTTGCAGCGCGTTGCCGTATCGCGACCTGGCTCCAATCAAATTGTGCCGATCGAAGAGAATTGATTTGTTGTTCGGGTGATAAAGCTTCCATTGCGACGAAGCAGTATACCCCAAGGTCAAAAATCGGAAACTTGCGAGTTTTGCCCCCTCAAATCAACGCGAACTGCCGAATCGACGATTGAACTCTTCGGGATCGTGACGACTCGGGGTTTTCCTGGACCGCTCTTTTTCCTCGAGTTTTGCGATTTCCATTTCTAACATCCGTAGTTCGTCGCCAATTTCTGGTAAAGCAACTTGGGGGTCGATCGCTGGCGTTGAAGGAGGAGGAGCGACTTTGGTTGCCTCTCCACCGACGACACGGGTGGTCCTTGGCAATATTTCCTGCGGAATTCGGTTCATCGACGCTCCGCCGGTCGCGTTCATGCCAATGGAAGCAGACGATACTTGTACCATCGGAGACATCGTCACGGTGGCGTTGCTTCGCATCACGGCCTGATGCCAAAGTCGAAGCCGGTTTAGCAAGTCTCGTTCAGAGGAATTCCTGATGGTAAGGCTGGGCGTTGTTTGTGTGCCATGTGCGGATGTCGCATTGATCCAAAGTTTCGTTGCTTCGATATTTTCATGATTGAGAAATCGAACCGCGGAGTTCAGACTGATTTCGTTCGACGGTTGTCCGTGAAGGACGCCGGCCTTCGCAATATGGAATTCGGACTTACCATATGCTCCGTGGCAGCCGGCCTGTCCACACCGAAGAGCCAAGAACGGTTGGATATTTTGACGAAAATAGTCTTGTGAATGCTGATCCACCGCGATCGCTGGCTTCGCTGGATCGCGTTTCGAGCCCGTCGCTAACGTCGTTCGAGCCGACGAGCCTACGTCCTCACTAGCGGTATGCGACGCAGAGGAAACCTCTTCATTTGGGAAGGCGGATTTCAGCGCCGCTTTCATGATGGGGTCTTGAAGAAGCGCCTGCTTCAATTCCGAGTCCAACTGTTTGAACTTCGCGTGTGTTCCACTCAACTTCTTCAGTTGTTCATAATGAGCTTGCGATTGCTCTACTAATTCTTGGCGAAGACACCATTTCGCAAGCTGCCAATGTTCGCCAGCTTCCCATCGAGTCGTTTTCGAGACCTGAAAGTAATAGAGTTCTAGTTTTTATAGACCGATCGTGACGATGTCTTTGGAAGGGATTCGTACGTCACCCGTCTCATCGAGCCAAATCGCGACCAGCTTCCCCTGAGGCGAGATGTCGCTGGCTGAAAGGACATTTCCGTTTTTGAGGAGCACACATCCTGGTCCCGACCATACCAATTCGTCGCTCGCCCAAGTTGAATGAACGGAAACGAACGCTATGGTCCATACCAAGCATCGAATCCATTTGATCTTCATGGTGGCGATCATTCGAAACCTATCCTCACAAACAAATCAGCGAAAAATCGCTTCTACGTGTGATGCAATAGCTGGCACTCGAAGGTAAAGTCAAGATCGTTTTATCCAACCCCTTAACCCGGATTATTCATAGTCTTGACCAATATTTGCGTAAACGAAGTTTATGCGTAGAGTTACACCGTCATCCGAAAAAAAGCAGACTGTCGTAGCTACGTTCGCCAGAACGTGGCTGTAACTCACAGCGGTTCACCACGTTCTGGCGAACGTGGCTACGGGCCA
>JANPLJ010000013.1:0-12420 GCA_031426475.1 Pirellulaceae bacterium
CTTACGCTTCCGGCTCTTGGAGGGGGGGCTTCGAGCAGTTCGGCGAGGGGGGAATTCTTCAGATGAAACCAAGCGACTCGATCGCCCGGATGATCTGACAACTGGATGAGACTCAACAGCAACTCGACCGCGGCCGAGTCATCCAATGGATTGCCACCTTCTTGGCTCGCTTCCACTCCCGCTTCGCGCAGTCGATGTAACAGCGGCCCGAGCTCGCGATTCGTTCTGACCAAAATGCCGATCGACACCTGAGGTGCCGACTGGTTCAAAGACGCAACATCACGAATACATTGGTCAATCGCTTCTTCCGGTAGCTCGTCATCTTCGTCGTCGTCCGCCGAGTCATCGGGACTGTAAGTCGGCTTGGGCTTGGCTACGGTGTTCCATAGTCGTACATATCCAGGCAAACCACTTTTGTTCGTTTCATGTTTTGGAAATGCCTCGGACCAAACGCGAGCCGCGTCCAGGCAAGTACCAAAATTATCATGCGAAAGCATCTTTTTGAAACAGTCATTCACGAAGTCGATCACGACTTGAGAACTACGATAGCTTTTTGTAAGTGCGTCGTCTTTGATATCTTTCAACTGATGTCGAACAACATCGAAAAGCTCCGCAACCCCGCCTCGCCAACCATAGATCGCTTGCTTGACGTCACCGACGCAAAAAAACGAGGTCGAATGCCCGGCCGAAGGACTTACGACCGCTTCTGCAAACGGGAACAGAATATCCCATTGAGCGGGCGATGTATCTTGAAACTCATCGAGCAACAAATGATCTATACGAGAATCGAGCCGAAATCCGACTTTCGACAAGTGCCGATCGCGGTCGTGCTCGCGTTCGAGTTCATCAATCGCCGATTCTTCGTCGGAATGTGGCACTGTCGAAACGCGTTTTCCCGTTTGAGACCTAAACCAATCGGCAAGGCGTTGCGAAACATCCGAGAACGTGACCAGCCGTTGAGCACGTTTTACCGTCTCAAATTGTAAATGATAATTGGACAGCAGTTGATAAGCCGCTTCGGTTTGTGCTCGGCGCGAAGCAAACTCCTTCGAGAGTGCGTATCGCGTCATCACCGCAACGCTATCGATGAAACTACTTGGAAGTTCTGCCTTATAGAACGTTCCTGTAGAAGGTGCATTCACGACCAGCGTCAACTGCAAAAACGTCTCCCAACCGCCCTGAGCGAACACGTCGAGCATTTTGTCGCGAGCCGGAGCGAAACCTGAATGTTTCATTCGCGTCGCCTCGACTTGAGCGATTGCCGCTGCGATCGATGCTTCGTCGGGTTCTTTGGGAACCGGAAGATTCGACCACGCCTCGGGCCTGGTTACTCGGAAAAGCGCGTATCCATTCTCGATCGTCTGATGTATCTCTTGACGGATACTGCGTTTCGCTTCCCCGCGATTGAGCTGAGAGATCAAGGAACGCAACTGTGTGCGATCTTGGTTTTCGAACATGCGCGTAATCGCTAGCTCACGAAGCTTTGCCGATTGGAATTCATCGGCCAACGTCCATCCCGGTGGCAATTTCAATTCAAGGGCAAACGAGCGGGCCAATTGTGAATAGAAGCCATCGAGCGTGTTGACTCGCAATCGATGAAGGTTTGAGCATAGATTCGAAAGATGATGAATGCAGCCCTTGCGATCGATCTTGAGCGGCTTCAGTTTCTCGGCAAGCTTCGCCAACCCCGACTTGGTTTCAATCGCATCTGCAAGCAATTCCAAGACGCGTTCGAGAATCTCGCCGGCCGCTTTCCGAGTGAATGTCGTTGCCAAGATTCCATCGGGGGACTGCTTCGCAAAGAGCAATCGAATCATACGAATCGCAAGATTAAACGTCTTGCCCGTTCCCGCAGACGCTTTTATCAGGGTCCGATCGAACCAATCGGGAGGTACCGTACCTCCCGTTGTATCGAGCGACAAAGCAATTGAATCCGGCGGTAGATCGAACACCAATTGCTTGGTTGCGACGGCAAGTTTCTTGGGTTGCGTGGCAACGGATGATGATGTGGGTTTGGCTTGTGTGGCATGCGGCGCCTCAGAAAGAGCTTGATGCACTTCGTTTTCAAGGCGAGCTTGCCAGCGTCGGGCAACATTGTGCTGACAGAGGCCTCGGAAAATATCCCAGTCACCAATTCCGTCATATTGCGGCGGCCAAAAGTCGTGGGCTCGAATTTGCTGAATGATCTGGCTGGCAGCCTCTAACGCCGTCGGTTGAATCTCATGCGAAAAATCGGCAGTGACAAACTCAACTCGATCGGTTGCTCGAGGCAGATTGATATATCCGATCGAAACATTGTCTCGGATCCCAAGGGCTTTCACCATGTGAAGATACAACGGTAGCTGCAACTGTTTCCAGCCTGCAGACTTCGACCAATGTGCCGGCAATGGCTTGATCCCGGCGTCCGATGTCTTGTAGTCCCAAATCGCAAAGCGTTTTGTCTCGGGATGAAAATCGATGCGATCGATACGGCCGATAAGTGGCATGGCGGCTTGCCCTTCGACGTCGATCGTCACACGCTTGTCGCGACCGATATCGACCTCAGTTCCTTGGATAATCCAGCCTTCGGCAGCACGTCGAGCTTGTAAAACGGCGAATGCAGCAAGGCGTTGGCGGGCTTGCTCCAACTGGACCGCAATCACCGGCGGAGGCTGTTTACCGTACCGCCGAATGGCTAACTCGTTCAACTGCCCAAAAAGCCAGATCCTCAACTGAGTCGCGTCGGTACACGTCGATTCCTTCGCTCCCTTCAATTGGGCCAGGGTGTCGTGAAGTAAGTTTCCGAAATCGTTCGCTTCCAATTCCGTCTTGCGATCGTCGATTGTCGAAAGGCGTAGGATTTTGCTCAGGTAAAAGCGATATGGGCAGTCGATGTAGATTTTAAAATCGGTCGGCGACATCGAACGCACTTGATTTCCCGCGCCGACAAACGGAACAGGAATCGGCAAGTCGCTCTGCACCGGTCGAGGCTTCAATCGACCGCGAACTGTCGGCAAATGAATGTCTTTGGGCGGATGAATCAATTCCATCACGCGAGCGGCAAGTTTGCTTGGGTCGACTGCCAACAAAAGTCGGCTTGGTGTTTGCGGTTCGCCATTCACATTTTGATGGTTGGTGATCACTCGCAACTGCTCACGGCTTCGCATCAAGACATGCAAGGCATAACAGTCGCGAGCATAACGTCGAGAATTATCCATCAAACCGAGTTCGGTTCGAATTTTATTAGGCAAGAAAGCATCGCCATTGACCGATTCGGGGACCGTTCCATCGTGGACGCCTGACAAGAGGAGAACAGGAGCGTCGTCGAGACTCAAATCGAGCCACCCAATCATTTCGATCGAGTCAGGATCTCGCAACGGTGGGATCGTCTCTTTGTCAATTTGCTGAACAATCCAACCGACGGCTTCCTTCAGAGACGTATCGAGCGTAAGTGTCGCTGGAAGATCCGACAGCTGCGTGATTGCTTCGCCCACCAAAGAGCAAGCATCGGCGAGCGAATCTCCACCTGAAGAATCCAGATCAACGACCTTTGATTGATAGACTGCATTCATGATTTCGTCGAGCGGCTTGGCCCAGTCGACCAGCGAACATGCTGGCAATCGAAGCGGTGATAACCACCGATTGACGTTCTCGAATACCTGTAAGGCGGTTTCACGTCCATCTGCCTCTGGCCACTCTGCCACATGGACACTTCGCAGAAGCGTTTTTTGGTAGTAGCGATCCAACTCTTCCAGATAGTTGGGATTCAACCGAGCTTCACGAGTTAAGTATTCGAAAACGATCGGCAATCGGACCAGCGACGCTAAAGCCTCGTACGTCCCCTGGTCCAAGTATTCGACGATAGCTCGCAACAGCCGCACGGGCGAAGTCTGGCTCGCACTGACTCCCGCTCCATAGCGAGCTGCGATTCCAACGCGTTCCAGGCGTTCGGTCAAAACCGGCACCAGCGAAGTATCCGGCACTCCAAGCGTGATTTCTTGGGCCGTATAAAGAGATCCGAGATACGCCAACTGGCGCGCAACTTCGGCTGCCGCTTCGTCCGTCGTCGTTCGGGTGATCAGTTGGTCATGGGTGAGCTCGACCGGTAAGTCTTGCCAAAAACCACTTCGCAGCGTTCCAAACTCATCGAACCCTTCCCGCCAACTTGGCGGTGCTCCGATCAAGATTGTCACTCGATCTTGCACCGCTTCCAAAAATGAGCGTTGGGCTCGATTCAAGTCGACCGCGCCGATGACCAAGATATCGTGATCGGACTTGGGCTCTTTCTTGTCGATTGCATATCGACGGGCGGTTTGAATATCCCAAAGCTCTGCGCGATGAAGTTCGTCTAAGTACGCTCGTTGGACTTTGGCAAGCACCGTCCAGCGTTCGACTTCCGATGCTTGGGCTGGGTTTGCGCCAAGCAACTTCGCAACGTCATCAAACATCGTCAAATCAGACGAAAGCTCGCGATGCAACGACGAAAGCAAGCCAGCCAGTTCTACCCACGGCGCTGTCGTATTCGAGGCTGGCACTTCGATCAACAGCGGCTTTAGCACCTCGGCAGGCATTTTCCGAAGCACTTTCGTCCAACAAAGAATCTGCTCCAGATCGCTGGCGAATGGATACTTCGCTTGATAAAGAAGCTCGGGGAGACGACCGATCGTGATAATTTCTGGCGGTCGTAGGACGAGCGAATGTTTCTGAGCCGTTTGCGCCAGCAGCTCCGTCAAGCGACGTCCAGCCATCGAACTCGGCAGCACGCAAACCACTGCATCCAAGTCCCAAATCCGATCGCGACGATATCGTTCCAACAGATAATCGACGGTCGAATGCAAGATGGCTCGGTCCCAGCCAAGCCAGCGCACCGACATCGCCGCGCGCTTGCCGCTCCGAGTACGACCTTTTTCAAGAACCAGCTCCATTCAACCGCCTCCGTGATTGTGAACGCAGCTAGTATACTAGACTTTTATCGCCTCGTCGACAAACCACCACAGCTCGCCCTCGGGTTGAATTAGCTGAGCGGGGTAGAGATTCGGGTTGCGAACGGCGCCTCGAATTTTGTCGATAGCCCATTGTTTGCTTGAACCGCAAACAAGAAAAGCCACGCTTCTGGCCGCATTTAAGATAGGTGCGGTCAATGTCACACGAGTCGTCGCAAGCTTCTCCACTTGGTTTGCAACGACCCACCGATCCGTGATGGTGAGCGCCGTGGTGTCGGGGAAAAGCGAAGCCGTATGGGCATCGTCTCCCAGTCCCAATAGAACGATGTCAAAATGAAACGGGGCTCCTCGAGCAAACTCACGCATTCTCAGTTCGTATTCACGAGCCGCACGATCAGGTGTTTGATCGCCAGTCGGAATTCGGTGCACGACAGGTTTGGACGTTTTCAGTCGATCTAAGAGTGCTTGTCGAACCATTCGGTAGTTGCTGTCGACGTGATCGAGCCGTACATCGCGTTCATCTCCCCAAAACAAATGCACTTTGGGCCATTCAATCTCGCCATCACCTAGCTCTGCAAGCAGTTCGTACAGCCGTTTTGGCGTCGAACCACCCGAAAGGGATACAAGACACCTACCTCGTTCAACGATCGCTTGTTGAACGCGTTCGACGAACCAAGTTCGCGCGGCCATAGCTACCGCTTCGGAGTTTGGAAGCTGTACTGTCTGTGAACATTTCATGGTGAATTTCTAGAATCAAAGATCGCGACACGAATATCACAGACATTGGTATGAGTCGGCCCGGTCTTTAATAACGAATTTGTCTGGCCGAAAAAGTTATACGAGTCGCATCGCGCGAGGTAGTCCTTGGTGTCAAGGCCCGACGCGATCGATTGTCGATAGACTACCGCGTCCAACCAAGCTCCCGCAGCGTCGGTCGGGCCGTCTTCACCGTCCGTGCCGCCCGAAAGAATTGCCATTTTCGCAAGCTGATCCGACTGGACACCTTGCCGCTGAAGCTCGTCCAGCGCAGCCAACACCAGATGTTGATTGCGACCTCCCTTGCCACGCACAGCGGACGCCGGCAACACCACGCTCGGTTCTCCACCGGTAATCAGGCACTGGACTTCTGGATGCTTCGAAAGCTGCAAGCATTGTTTCGCCAACGCTCGCCCCAGATCCTCTGCAGATCCCTCGCTGCGCGGACTCGATTCCATGTAATAAGCATAGCCGCGTCGAACGGCTTCGATTCCAGCCGCGTCAACAGCGGTCGCATTGTTCGCCAAGATATAATGCGCGTTGTTCCGAAGCACTCGGTCCGGGCTACTCAATAATTGACTTTGTCTTGCTCCGCGCTCGACGAGGTTGCGCCAGACACGCGTAGGAATCTGCTCGTAATCCTTGACGATTTCCATCATCATTTTGGAAACAACTGCCAGATCGAGCGGTGCCCCCTGAACCGTCGGCCCCGAGGCGATCGTTTCTAGTGGATCCCCCAGTACGTCCGACAGAACCAATGTAATCAACTGCTTCGCATTGCAACTTCGGGCTAGCCCACCGCGCTTCACGCGACTGAGTGCACTTCGAATCAAGTTCAGTTGTTCAATCGATGCGCCATGACTGCTCAGTGCACGCGTTACCGCGAGTTTATCCTCCAGCGATATGCCTAACACAGGAGCACAAAGAAGTGCCGAACCACCTCCCGAAAGCAAACAAATGACGGTGTCGTTCGGGCTCGCGTCTGCAACCATCTCGAGAATACGCTGCGTTCCTTCGATCACCAACGGCGTCGGCTCGTTTGCGCCCAATGGTCTTGCCTGACAAACATGAATCCGGCTATCGAGAGACTCGTCTGCCGTTCCCTCGGGAACGTTGATCCATCCGATACGCTCAATACTGGGATCGATGCCTTCAAGCGACGCCAACAATCCTTGCGTCATTTTGAACGTTGCTTTGCCAGCACCGACAATGATCAACCGACCTTTGGGATTAAGTTCCCATGGCTGCCCTTGGACGGAAATGGTGTGTCCTTCTCCGTGGACTTCACATGCGACAACTCGATCCGCCAGAACTGCATCGACGCCAGCTTGCCAAATCTCGATCGCGTCGCGCGTAATTCGCGACAGGTTTGATGGCAACGTCACGGGAACCAATGCTTTCGAATGAGAATGCCAGGACAGCGAAAAGTTGGAAGTATACACAGTTTACGCAGTTTGCCATACTTCTCAATCGCTAGCTTGAATGGCTGGACTAGCGCGACTCTTCCAAGATCATCGGCTCGCTGCTCGGTTCGTCCATGAAAACGGGACCAGCGTCGGATTCTTCAAGGATTTCAGCGTACCCTTCATCCAAAACTTCAACCCCCTCCGTCGTTCCGCCACCGACGAGCGCTGGATCGCTGAATGGTGAACCAACGCGACCGTGCCGCATGTCCTGGCGCGGAGTGCGACTGCCATAGGCTATGTAATCCTGATCGAATGGATTGGCACATATCGAGCACCCCAACGCGCCGCACATCAAGCCGAGCACCGATAGTCCAAGCATCCGCTGTCTCATAATCCACTCCATTCGAGTCCATCGTCGAATCTGCACGCCCCACGTAGCTATCGACAGGTTTACAACGATAGATTGAGCAAACTTTACCGGTTACAGCGAGTTTCCCGTCGCTGGCTGAATGCATGCAAACCGATGTCAATTCTGTGGCTCTGCAACTCCGTGGTCCCTTGACTCCGATTACGGGAAACGTGTCAGCGAACGGAGTCGCTGACCCACTTGCTACATCATTCGTCTATTGACTGGAGATAATCCCGAATCGACTGATGGACATGCTCGATAGGCTGAGATGCGTCCGCGACAAAACGGTGCCGACCGGCCTTCGAAAGCTGATCGAGGAAGCCTTGTCGAACGGCCTGAAAATAGGCGAGCCCACGTTTTTCGAGTCGATCTTGGTTAGTGCCCAGGCGCTGCGCGGCTACTTCCGCATCGAGATCGAGTACCACCGTCACATCGGGAGAAAGCCCAACTGTTGCAACGCGCCCGATCGACCAAAGATCATCGATGTTCAGCCCACCCGCCGAGCCTTGATAGACGACGTTGGCAAGCAAGAATCGATCACAGATAACGGTCATCCCTGCGGCTAATGCCGGCTTGATCTGTTCCTCAACCAACTGAGCTCGAGCCGCCATATACAACAGCATTTCGGCAGTCATCGACAATGGGATGTCCTCGCGATGCAGCAATATCTCGCGTATCGATTCCCCCAGTCGCGTCGCGCCTGGATCGCGAAAGCAAACCACTTGATGACCTCGTTCGATCAGCCAATTCTTCAACAATTCAATCTGAGTCGACTTGCCAGCACCGTCGATGCCATCGAGCGATATAAACATGGGAATCCTCGATGGCCTTATATGACGTCAGTCGCCCAGTCGGGCATGGGAGCTTCAAATTCGATGCGCTGTTGATGGACTGGATGTATCATCGAAAGCTTCCAAGCATGAAGGCACATCGACGGTGACGCAGAAAGCGAACGGCATGATGAAAATTCTGAAGAACATCGTACAGAATCTGTACGAGAAACTTCCTCCTCCTCGCCCCGTCTTCGGGGAGAGCGGGTCGGGGGGTGAGGGGCCTGAATCGCTTGGAAACAGGGCCCCCGCACCCCAGCCCTCTCCCCCGCAAAGCCGGGGGAGAGGGAGGAGATATTTGTGTCACGTTGCATCTCTTCAAAGCACCCATGTTTTATGGTGTTCAACATTTCCATCAAGCCAGGGTGAGGAGCCGCACATCGAATTATTCCACACGAATTTTGATATAAATAGTCACGCAAAGCAAACATCGGTATATCAGAACATGATCGCGATTCCACCAGCCCACTCACCTCAACTCTCTCCCCAGCAAAGCCAGAGGAGAGGGAGCAATAGTCCTCTATGCTCGCCACGTACGAATTCAACCCTTCTAAGCCTTCTTGTGGTCGTTGCTCTACATAACGCAGTAATCTACTCGGCAGACTCCAACGCATCGAGCATTCAGTTTAGTCGCGATGTGTTGCCGATCTTGGCAGAGAATTGCTTTGCATGCCATGGTTTCGATGAATCGAGTCGACAAGCAGATTTGCGATTAGATACGCGAGAAAGCGCGATTGCAACGAAAGATGGTGTGACGCCAGTCGTGCCCGGCAAGCCCGAATCGAGTGCGCTTTGGAGTCGTATCACGTCGACGGATTCCGACGAAATCATGCCACCGGAGAAAACCGGTAAGCATCTTACCGACGCTCAGAAGGATATTCTGCGTCGCTGGATCAATGAAGGTGCCGAGTATGCGAAGCATTGGTCCTATAATCTGCCGGTGCGAACAGAACCTCCGGTGATCGAAGGGGTCGAACACCCGATCGACCGGTATATTCAAGCACGACTTCAAGGAGAAGGCCTCGGACCATCGCAGCGAGCCGATGCGGCAACGCTTATCAGGCGACTCAGTTTGGATCTTACCGGTTTGCCTCCGACGCTAGAGGAACTTGACGCATTCCTCGCAGACACAAGAAAGAATGAATCGCAGGCCTACCTCGACAGTGTTGAGAGGCTATTGAGCAGTCCACATTATGGTGAGCGCTGGGGTCGATGGTGGCTTGACCAAGCTCGCTATGCCGATAGCAACGGGTATTCAATCGATGCGCCGCGGCAGATCTGGAAGTATCGAGATTGGGTAACCGATGCATTGAACAAGGACATGCCATTCGACGAGTTCACGATTCAGCAACTTGCGGGCGATCTGCTTCCGGATGCAACCGAGTCTCAGAAGATTGCGACCGGTTTCCATCGCAATACGCAGATCAACCAAGAAGGCGGGATCGACAAAGAACAATTTCGCATCGATAGCGTTTTCGATCGCGTTGCGACGACAAGTACCGTTTGGTTAGGTTTAACGGTCGGTTGCGCTCAATGCCACGATCACAAGTTCGATCCGATTTTGCAAAAGGAATACTACCGACTTTTTGCATTCTTGAACAATCAAGATGAACCAACGCTGAAGGTTTACGATCCGACGATCGATGTGGAGGCTATTAAGGCCGAACACAAGGAAACCGAAATGCGACTTGAAGCTATTTTCGAGAAGCATGATGAAGCGTTTGCGGCTTGGGAAGCAAAACTGCCGGAGGACTATAAAAGTACGATGACGGCGGCTGAGAAAAAAGTCATCGCAACTCCACCCACGAAACGGACGTTCGCTCAAAAGCGGACTTTATTCGTTCTCGATTTCGGGTCCGTGGAAGGTTTTCGCGATGCCAACCAGCGTTACGAGGAGCTCGACGACATTCTCAACCAAGGCGTCTCGACGCTGGTGATGAAAGAACTTGATAAGCCGCGCACGACGACCGTCTTTATCAAGGGCGATTTTACTCGACCGGCAGATGAGGTAACGCCAGGTACGCCGTCGATATTGCATCCGTTCGAGGATTCGAAGAAAAATCCAAATCGTCTCGATCTTGCGCATTGGATTACGAGCCCCAATAACCCACTCACCGCTCGTGTCACGGTCAATCGAATTTGGCAACACTACTTTGGCCGCGGATTGGTCGAGACCGAGAATGATTTTGGGACGCTGGGCTCGCGTCCATCGCACCCCGAATTGCTCGATTGGCTAGCTTGTGAATTTATCGAACGCCGATGGAGTTTGAAGGAGATGCATCGATTGATAGTAACTTCGCAAACCTACCAACAAAGTTCCAAAGATCGTCCTGAGTTGCACGCCAAGGACTCACACAATATTTTGTTAGGTCGTCAGCGGCGGTTGCGTCTTGATGGCGAGATTGTCCGCGATGTCGCGTTAGCTGCGAGTGGGCTGCTGTCGCCGAAGCTTGGTGGCCCGCCGGTTTTCCCTCCGATTCCTGACGGTGTGATGGGGCAAGGGCAAGTGAAGCGAACTTGGGCGGCGAGCAAAGGAGAAGATCGATATCGGCGTGGTATCTACACGTTTGTCTATCGCGCTACGCCCCCACCATCGTTGAACGTGTTCGATGTTCCAGATGGGTTCAGCAGTTGTACTCGTCGCAATCGGAGCAACACTCCATTGCAATCCTTGACCTTGATGAACGATGCGGGCTACTTCGAGTTTGCCGTCGCTTTGGAGAAAATCGTTCAACGCGATGGGTTGGCTGTCGCTTTTCGTCGTTGTACCGGACGGATGCCGGATGACAAAGAACTTGAGACGTTTAAGAAGCTCGACTCGATTACCGCTGCGCGAGTACTATTGAACCTTGATGAAACGATTACACGGGAATGACCAGTATGAACCGTCCATTCGAAATGCAAGAACAATTGCGACGTCACTTTTTCAGTCGATGCTCGATGGGGGTCGGTTCGATCGCCTTAAGTTCGCTGATGGCCGAGCATCGCGTTTCAGCCGAGATCGCCAAGTCGACAAAGAATCCGCTCGAACCGAAGCCGACGCATTTTCCGGCGAAAGCGAAGAACGTCATCTTCCTTTTCATGGCCGGGGGCCCTTCACAACTCGAATTGTTCGAGCATAAGCCAAAGCTTACCGAACTGAACGGACAACCGATCCCCGAGAGCTACATTGCCGGGAAACGTTTTGCGTTCATGGATAGCAGTCATCGAACCAACTTATTGGGTACGAAGCGAGAATTCCAACAACATGGCCAGTCGGGTGCTTGGGTCAGCAATTTGCTTCCGTACACTTCGCGTATCGTTGACGAGATCAGTATCGTTTCGACTTGCAAGACCGACCTCTTCAATCATGCACCTGCGAAGTTGTTCATGAACGCTGGTAGCGGCCAATTCGGTCGGCCTAGTTTGGGTGCGTGGGTAACCTATGGACTTGGAAGTGAGTGTGACAATCTCCCTGGCTTTGTCGTACTGCAAAGCGGCCCGCGCGGCCCCCGAGGCGGAGCGGTTCTTTGGGGAAGTGGCGTTCTACCGAGCACCTATCAAGGCGTTCCGCTTCGCAACCAAGGCGATCCGATTCTGAATCTTTCGACACCTTCATCGGTAAACCCGACGCAACAGCGGCAACTAGTCGATGCGGTCCGAGAGCTCAACCTCAAACGACTCGTCGAGACAGGCGACGATGAGATATCGACTCGTATCAACGCTTATGAAATGGCGTATCAAATGCAGACCAGCGCGCCGCAACTGATGGATATCAGCGGCGAAAGCCAAGAGACTCTCGATCTCTACGGCATTAAGGACATCAAAGAAACGACGTTTGCTCGCAACTGCCTTTTAGCTCGTCGACTTGTCGAACGCGGTGTTCGATTCGTGCAACTCTACGATACGAATTGGGATCACCACGGTGGACCGACCGAGAATCTCGAAAAGCATCTTCCCGTAAATTGTAGGCTCATCGATCAACCTTCGTCGGCATTGGTTCGCGACTTGAAGCAACGCGGTTTGCTGGAGGATACGATCGTAATTTGGGGAGGTGAATTCGGTCGTACACCGATGGGCGAAGTTCGCGAGTCGACTGGCCGCAATCATCATATCGA
>JANPLJ010000014.1:0-2293 GCA_031426475.1 Pirellulaceae bacterium
GTTTCGAATGATAGCCACAGCGGTTGCATGCATCGATTGATTCTTGGCGATTTCGGTGACTTGGGTTTCCAGTCCGACATCGCTTCCGTCGTGATACAGAATCTGTTTCATGCTTTCTCGGACGTTGTGTAGGGCTTGCGATTCAGACAATCCTTCGCATCGAGTTGGCCCGTTGCCTGGCGATGATTTCTCGGTTCGCTGCTTTGCTTGAATGACATCTTTCAAAGCGGATTGAAAGTCGCTGACCGATAGATCGCGCGTTTGATAGCCGGGTGTATCGGCATTGGCTATATTTCCAGCAAGAATTGCATGGCGTCGCTCAGCAAATTGGAGCGTTTGTTCGATAGCCGGTAGTGCCGAGTTTTGCAAGAGAGCTGGCCACATTTTCCAATTTCTCCTCGAAGGAATTAGCCATCCAACATGAAGCTTGGTTCGCTGTGAACGTCATCATTTCCGCTCAATCCGCTGTACGCATCGTGGATCGCTTCGGCACTGGTGAATTGACTGAGCTGCTGCCCGATAACGTCGCGTTGCAAAGTCATCTCGCCGAGCGTTTGATTGTCGATCACAAGAATTTCAGCGATCAATTTCTCTGACTGCGCGAAAAAGGAGCGACATCGCTCGCGGTCGCTTTCGGATGACCATGTGCGGCCATCCGGATCTTGGGCTTGAAAGGGTTTTAATGCGTCCTGAATTCGCTGTAGGACTTCGATCGCTTCCGTCTTTCGCGAGAGCAAAGAAAGTAGTTCATCAGCGCTGCGTTGCTCGGCGAACTGGCTCTGAACGAGCGACAACTCGCGAAGCTGCGTCAGTAGGTGCAGCTTCTGCTCCGCCAATTCCGTCAAACGCGCTGTTCCAAGTTGATCCATCGTGGAATTCGTAATAGCAAAAAGCAGAGCTCAACCCAAGATCAATTGCCCGGCGAGCCGGGAGGCTTTCCGACTTACGAACGAGGCCCGCAGCCCAAACTAGAGTGATGGCAAAACCTGAATGTCTAGGATGCAAAAGGTAGTTTTAGGGGCGTCGCGCCGAGTATTTCGGTTGGCCTGCTCGCGACAAATTCCGCCCAATTTAATCGGAATTTCCCGAACCACCGGCCAGAACCCATGGTCTGGGAGATTGCCTTGGCGTTACAGACTTCTATCCCTTAGGTCGCCAACTATACTAGACTTAGGTAGACTGTGTGCTCTGGTTGTTGAGGCTAAAACTACTCGAATCGAAAAGGATACCCCCCATCTCCGTGCAAACTCATGATCGCGCTACCGGCGCGGCAGGTGAATTGTGTGTGCTCGCTCGCATGATCCCTCAGCGGGATTCGCTACCAGAGCACCCTTTAGAAGAATTGAGCGGCCTGGCTGAAACGGCTGGGGCAACGGTAGTCGCGGGAGTGATCCAGCGTCGCGACCACCCCGACCAGACCACCTATCTTGGAAAAGGCAAAATCTCCGAGCTTAAAGGACTCGTCGATCTCCATGACGCGGATATGGTTGTTTTTGATAACGACCTGTCCCCCTCCCAGACTCGAAATCTTGAAAAGGCCCTGGAAGTCAAAGTCCTCGATCGAAGCGAGTTGATTTTGGACATCTTTGCCAATAACGCCAGAACTTATGAATCACGGCTTGCCGTCGAACTGGCTCAACTGGAGTATTCGCTGCCGCGACTCAAGCGGATGTGGACTCACTTGTCGCGTCAAACGATGGGTGTTGGCATGCGTGGTCCGGGCGAGAAGCAATTGGAAGTGGACCGCCGTCTAGCCGAAAAGCGGATCCACGAACTCAAGGACGAACTTTCGAAAATCGAACGCCGTAAGGAACGCGAAGTCGCGTCGCGAGATTCTCTGTCGGTTTCGATCGTCGGCTATACTAACGCTGGCAAAAGCACGTTGATGAATGCGCTGACGAATGCGAACGTCGAAGCCGTCGATAAGCTTTTCGCAACACTCGATACGCGAACGCGTCGATGGATGCTGCCAGGCTGGGGGCCTGTATTGCTGAGCGATACCGTCGGTTTTATCCGAGATCTTCCACACCGTCTCATCGCGTCGTTTCGTGCAACGCTGGCCGAAGCAAGACAAGCAGACTTACTGTTGCATGTCGCCGATGCGAGCAACGAAGCTGTCCTAGATCAGATCTCGTCGGTCTACAAAGTTCTTCGCGAACTCGGTATCGACGAAAAGGATACGTTGCTGGTGCTGAATAAAATCGACCGTCCCGGAGCATCCGAGCGACTCGAATCCGTGCAGGCTCGATATCCGAACGCGATTCCGATTAGCGCCCATAGTCGGGCTGGGTTC
>JANPLJ010000015.1:0-1915 GCA_031426475.1 Pirellulaceae bacterium
CCGACGTCGAATGGGAGACCGATCTCTTTGCTCCGGTCTTCAGAATTCCCATTATCAACGGCATGCCAGGGAGAATTCGGGTGTGGTTATCGTTCGAAGATGCCAAGACGGCCTCCCTGAGCGTCCCCTTTACGAAATGGGAAACCAAGGGAGGCTCTAAGGAGTTCCCCGACGTCGAAACGCCGATCGGCGAACCGGAGAGCAAGTACTGGGTGTTGAGCTGGGGGCAACCTATTACTAGTCGACTAGCGTGGTCCTTAGATCCGCCACCCAACGACCGAATCGAATACACCGTCGGCTCCATGCAGCGGCAACGATATCGCTACCGAAAAAAGCCCGATGACGATGTCGAAATCCGAATCGAGAAAATGCCCGCCGCAGATCGCCCCAATACCGGCGGCTGGTCCACGTCGGAGTGGCTGAAGGTTCCAAAGGAATAAGTTTCCGGAAACCGTTGAGTATGGTTTCGGACGTAGCCGCCGTCGCCAAGACGGTGGAAGAAGTGCCTTGGACTATCGATTTTTCGAGGATTTAGGCGCTTCGAGCGTCCACGCTCTTGGCGAGCGTGGCTACGAGAGCGGGCGATCAGCGAGAAGTGTCGAGAAAATCCGCAACCATTTTCGACATGAATCGATAACGAGTGTGGATTGAGTTCACCAGAATACACTTGCCTGAGTGCTCGCTTAATCCGGTGAATGAGAAACGGAGAGCTTCTCGAATGCCACAGCCCACTGCTGGAAAAGCGAAGCGAGGGATTCACGGTTCATTTCGAAAACCGGGACCGATTGGGATCGAATTCGAAGAATTGTCTGGCCATCACGATGTCTGGGAATTCTCTGACTACAAACTCGATCCAGAATCGACGGATTGGATCGAAGTTTTTTCCCAAAAGGGCAAGCCTCAGCGAGTCTATTATCGCGGTGCCATCGTCGACTACGCTCGACCCGATGCCGAGCTCAAGATTGACTTTTCGATCCAAGAAGTACTTCATGAACCAAATGACCAGAGTCGAGGAAGCACACTGTCGCGGTTGTATCTGGAGTTCGGCGTTTTAGAACAAAAAAGGGGCCGCTTTATCGCTTTCGTTTCCAAAGCGACGATGATCAGCGTTATCTCTGTGGGGCGTCGTTCCGAGTTCGATAGTCTCGCAGCATTCAAACCCAAATATGACGAGTTCCTAAGGCTTATCGCTTCCACCGGTTCGCGGAATGCTGCATTTCGCGAGTTTACCCGGCGCTATGCTCCGCCGACCGAAAACCATGCCAGCAGCCATTTTGATGGAAAACGCGGCAAGACTGTCGATCACGAGGTTCGTCACTTGCGATACTCACAGGAGAAAGCGGAATTGCTTCTAGAAAACTTGGTCGACGAGATTAAGTCTGAAGGCAATAAGTCGATTGGCACAAAAGCCTGGCCCCGCGTTCGACAAATCGTCCAGGCGATGGCCCCCGGTTGGGACTCCGACCAGAATGACCGGTTTCATCAAAAAATTGCCGAGCACGATTGCTTGGTGATGATCGCCATTTATGAGGCGTTTGCGTTAAGCCGGGAAGAAGCGAGGGCGGCCGGCAATATGGAACCGCTTGCAGATCTCTATAAGTTGCTCGATTACTTGACGCTCGAACTGATGAACAACATCGGCGAACCGATCGGGACTTGGGGAGAATAAAAAGTGTGCTGGCCCAAAGCCTCGCCAAATTAAGCGCCGACATTTAATTTATCTCCACGCGATCGAGAAAAACGGGTACAATACTGGGCTGTTGTCCAGTCGATTAAAAATCAGCGTAGCGCGATTTGGCGGGATTGCCTGCCATCGCTGATTCACCGCTGTTTCGTATCTTTGATCTACAGCCGCGAGTCTAGGGCATGAATAAATCTGCGAACGTCTTGGAACAGTCAAAGATGGTCGAATGCG
>JANPLJ010000016.1:0-9834 GCA_031426475.1 Pirellulaceae bacterium
AGAGACCGTATGGCATCTTGCGGGGTCCTCTTCAGAAATGCTGGTTGAACTTCAGGAACCTGTTACGATCGGCACAACAAACGCTAATAGCCCAATAAAAGTCGCGAATATCCAATTGCGAGAAGCGGTTGACATCAAGTCGGCTCAAACTGATTTGAAAGGAGTTCGACGACAATTAGACCATCTTGAGGTTCCTGATCTTACGATACTCGTCCCCGAACAAAAATGGATTGGCAACGGCCCGGGTTCCTTGCGCAGCCGTCGCATTGGAAACGCCAATCCAGGCTCGCCTGAATTCATCAACGGCGGAAAGTTGA
Source organism: Pirellulaceae bacterium (assembly GCA_031426475.1). Classification (GTDB taxonomy): domain Bacteria; phylum Planctomycetota; class Planctomycetia; order Pirellulales; family Pirellulaceae; genus JAIYDQ01. Next base: position 318 of record JANPLJ010000016.1, read on the forward strand.
ACAGCGTTCCTTCGCCGCAAGTCAAGAACCCGCAAGCAGAGCTTCAGTGCCTACATCTACGATTTAGAGGTCGCATGGATGGAGATATGAGCCGTCAAGAGGTGTCTTTCTACGATCGTGTTGAGACGTTGCTCGAGCCGATTGCAAGTTGGGACCAAGCTCCAGACGTGCAATTGGTGGACCGCCTCCGCTTGGGGCAAACAACGATGATGTGTGACCAGTTGAGTGTCTACAACACGGCTAAATTGAGCTGGAATGAGACGCAAATCGCCAATGAACAGTTGCGTCGCGATGCAGCATGGGAAATCACTGCGGTTGGCCATGTTGTCGTCGAAAGCGTGAACGAAAAGGGCTCATTTGCTGCTACCGATATTGCTCGGGCACAGTACGTTGCAATTCATAGTATGTTGCACATCGAAGGAGCTCCGCGACAACCAGCGATTATCGAACAAACGCCAGCGGTGAATTCGCAGAACGAACCTACGGGTCGCACCGCGATCAGTTCCGGCTCTTTCAACTTGAAGACCGGCGAAATGGACGTGCAAGTAAACCAGGTTCGAGTCGATCTTTCTGGAAGCCAATATGGAGCGAACCCGCAACTCAATCGCCAACAGCCTCCGTATCCCAATGGTCTTCAAAATCCGGCCTCTGGAAGCCAAGGAAACATGCCAGCGATTCCGTCCCCGCGGGATTCGAATCCATTTCGACGACAGTAGTTTGATTTCCATCCGGGCTCTCCAGAATGGAGTGGTATTGTCGGCTATAATGATTCTTGCGAATTCATTGGGGTTCGAACTTGTAGCCGATGTCGTAAGACTTCGGAGGAAGCGCAGTAGAATGGCTTTTCGAGCTTCTTCCAAATTCTGACGAACTTCCCTACGCCAATTACCAATCTGGTCCAATCCCCATCTGGCCAGAGGACTTGTTACGTTTGACCATTTAGATCGGTGAACTCACCAAAACCCGTCATTGGCCCACCATGAAAACAATCTTGCCGAGCGTGTGTGCTTTGGACTGCCCTGATGCCTGTTCGTTGAAGATTACGGTCGAGGATGGACGAGCTGTCAAACTCGAGGGAGATGATCAACACGCTTACACACAAGGCTTTGCTTGCGTCAAAACGGTACATTATCCGGAACGCCAGGAACGCGATGATAGAATCTTGACTCCGCTTCGACGCGTTGGTCCCAAAGGAAGCGGACAATTCGAACCGACGTCATGGGATGAAGCACTTGACGAAATCGCCGTTCGCTTGCGAAAAATCCTGGACAGGGACGGTCCTCAGTCCATACTCCCTTACTGCTATTCGGGAACACTTGGGCAAGTCGAAGGGGCACACGCCCTCGCTTTTTTTCGGGCTCTCGGCGCATTGGAACTCGATCAAACCATTTGCGCAACTACCGGTAGCGCCGGATGGGAAGCAAACTACGGCCCCAATAAACTTGGCCCGGAGCCAGAAGACGTCATTCATTCGCGAATGATTCTTCTTTGGGGAGTTAACGTCGTTCGCAGCAACTCGCATCTTGTCCCGTTCTTGAAGGAAGCGAAACGACGCGGAGCAACGATCTTGCACTTGGACCCATATCGCAACGAAACATCGCGATTGGCAGACGAGCATTGGCAGATTCGAGTCGGGACGGATGCGGCGTTGGCTCTCGCAATGGGTGGCGAGATCTTGCGGAATCGTTGGCAAGATGTCGATTTCCTTGATCAACATGCAGTAGGATTAGACGAGTATCGAAAGGCTTGCGAGGAATGGCCGCTTTCAAAAGCCGCGGCATACTGTGGAATTCCATTGGATCGCCTCAAGGCAATTACAGAAGCATTTGCGAAGAGCGAAAGCAGCTTTATACGAATCGGCTACGGGTTGACTCGCAACGAAGGCGGAGGAAACGCGATGCGAGCCATCAGTCTCTTGCCATCTCTGATCGGGGCTTGGAAACAACCCGGAGGTGGCGCAATGCTCTCGACCAGCGGTGGCTTTTCGCTGAATCGAGAGCGATGTGGCGGTCGCCATCTGATTCGCCCCGATGTTCGGCACGTCAATATGAACTGCCTCGCCAGCGAACTCGAACGCAACGAGCAACCGATCAAGTCGCTGATCGTGTTTAATTCAAATCCGGCTGCCGTTGCACCAGATTCAAGTCGTATTCGAACTGGCTTAGCCCGAGAAGATCTCTTTACGGTTGTCTTGGAGCATTTTCAAACCGACACGGCAGACTACGCGGATTTTGTTTTACCCGCGACAACTTTCTTGGAACATGCAGATCTTTATACGGCTTACGGGCACTATTACCTTCAATGGGCCAAACCGGTTGTGCCGCCTCGTGGTGAAGCTCGATCGAATACTCGAATCTTCGCAGAAATAGCGAAGCGACTCGGACTGAATGACGAGTCAATCTATTGGCCAGCGGAACAGGTTGCGCGCGAACTTTTGAATTCCAACCACCCGCATCTGGAAGGTATTACTTTCGAGAGAGTGCAAAACGAACGTTCGATCAAGCTCGCCTTACCCAAACCGTTCCGGCCCTATTCCACGGGATCGAACTTCGAAGATCGCAAGATTCGTTTCTCACCGCCGCCTGAACAAGTACTGTTCAAAGAGCAACCAACCGAGGAGTTCCCGTATCGACTGATCTCACCTCCTGGGGCATTCATCGTGAATACCACGATGGGCAACATCGAGAGTCTTCTGAAGGCGGCGGGTGGACAACCCCAGGTCATCGTGCATCCTGACGATGCTGCGGTCGTTGGGATCCGTTCCGGCGATATGGTCCGGATCTCAAGTCAGCAAGGAAGCATTCTCAGACAAGCGCGAGTCGCAAATGAGTCGTTGCCAGGTGTCGTCATCGCGCTTGGCCAGTGGTGGCCGAAACTTGCGCCCGATGGCAAGAGTCTCAACGACCTGACGAGCGAACGACTGACCGATTTAGGCGGCGGAAGCACCTTCGGCAATCCGGTCGTTCGCCTGGAATCGCTTTCCCCGGCGTCGACTTCATGACGTTCTAAGCCGCCAAGGAGCAAATCCTACGGCCATGGCGGTCAGCATACATGCAACGACGCAAGAAGATGGTTCTGGGACAGTAGGCTGAACGATGGCAAGGCTAAAAGGACGGACTGCGTCTGGGCTAATGGTACCCGCCGCAGTCGCCGCACCCGTCCCAAGATTAATGTTGTAGAGAGATGCGTTGCCCTGCCCGACGGTGAGGATCGCGTAGGCGGCATTGCCACCAAATCCATCAGACAGGATATCGAATCCAGTAAGTTCACCGGCGTTGATGCCGAGCGGGCCTACCGTCTTGAGCGCGCCATCATTCGGGCTCGTCGTAGTGACAAGGATGTCCAAAGCCGTATCGAGATAGTACAGCACCGTGCCTGTCGCCGGGTTGGTGTCGCTATTCGTATAGGCAGCTTCATTGATGACGGGATTGGCACCAAAGTTGGCGTCCCCCGCAGCGTAGGCCAGCGTTCCATCGACGGTTGTCGCTCCGGTAGCAACATTGATGCGAAGGTTTTGGTCGGGAGGATTGACCAGCCGCAAGCGATCGGCTGCTGGATTGAAGTCGATCCCGAGATTGCGAACGCTTGATGCAGTTGTCGGTGTCGATACTAGCGTCGTAACCGCATTGTTCAAATTGATCGTGACGATCCTGTTGGTTGATTGAGAGTAGCCGTAGAGCTGTCCATCAAACGGTCGAAAGTCGATACCATCCAACCGTTCGGCTGAGCCACTAAACGTTCCGATGGCAGTCGTAATTCCGGGAGAGGTTAGATCGAAGCGAACAAGGGAGAGGCCACCGTTAGCGAGCGCATACGCGATCGGAGTGGCCTGACTCTGATTCGCCATGCCGGTAAGTATGAGCGGCATAATCGCGTAGGCGAGCAAGTTCTTGAAGACCGAATTCATGAGTGAGATCCTCGTGTTATCGAGACAAACAAAGTTAAAAAAGATCCGCGGCCATGAAGAGAGAATAATCGTTCGCCAGCCAAGAAGCTAGCGATTCATCGAAGTTTAATTTGGGTCTACAAACGTAGCCGGAGTCGTCGTGGCTTGTTTTCCATTGATCGATCGGCGATGGGGGCTTGTCCTGGGCTGTCAAAAGTTGGGGGTTGGATCGGTTTTCGTTTTGCGCAGTTTTTCATCCCGAAGGGCATTTCCTTTAGGGATTTTTTCTATTTGATTTCCAAGGGTTCTGGCGTAGCCGCGTTCGTCAGAACGTGGATGGAAGCGCCAACTCTCCACATTCTGACAAATGTGGCTACGTAAAATCCCTAACGGCGTTGCTAGAAGGGATAGTAAGACATTAGTCGTTCATTGAGTAAGCGAGAGTGCGCAGCTTTGCGGCGATCCAGTCCATGTCGTTGTAATTCCTATTGGAATTCTCAGATCACCAGAATCGCCAAGAAGTATCAAAACATTGGGCTTTTAACGTCCTCTTCTGGTCGATGGATTTTCCGCAGCGGTTAGTTTATGCTCATTTGCGTTCCCAAATCAGCCCACCGTTAATATCCAGGAGTTCCTCTCGATGTCACCGATTCCGATTCGTCAAGATCAACATGCCGCAACAACCCGTCGACGTTTTATGCGTGACACGTCGTCTCTAGCCGCGGCATCGACGATGGTTCTGAGTTCCATCCCGAAAGTCCATGCAGCGGAGAGCAACGAGATTCGAGTAGCGATTGTTGGCTGTGGCGGGCGCGGGACAGGCGCCGTAGACAACGCTTTGTCGGTCAAGAACGGGCCGATCAAATTGGTCGCAATGGCGGACGTGTTTCAGAACAAACTTCAATCTTCTTACGGCAAGCTAAAAGAAAAATTTGGCGACCGAGTAGACGTCCCTGAAGAGCGTCGCTTCTATGAATTCGATGGCTACAAGCAAGCGATGGATACTCTGAATCCTGGCGACGTAGTTGTCCTGACAACCCCCGTTGCATTCCGTTGGGTACATTTCACTTACGCGATTGAACGAGGCTTGAACGTCTTCATGGAAAAGCCGATCACTGCCGACGGTCCTTCCAGCAAGAAGATGTTCGCGCTCGGGAAGCAAGCCTCGGAAAAGAACCTGAAAGTGGGTGTTGGTTTGATGTGTCGGCATTGCGATGCTCGAGCCGAACTGCACAAGAAAATCCAAGATGGTGAGATTGGCGACATCACGATGTTGCGTGCTTATCGCATGGCCGGTCCAACGGGTTCCGCCGCCACACTTCGCAAGCCCATCGACTGGCCGTCGAATGAGCTGATGTATCAGATCAGCCGCTTCCACGCTTTCCTATGGCTTTCGGGCGGCGCGTTTAGTGATTTTTTGATTCACAACATCGACGAATGCTGTTGGATGAAGGAGGCTTGGCCCGTCGAAGCCAAAGCCTCAGGCGGAAGGCACTATCGCAATGACTACGTCGATCAAAATTTTGATTCCTACAACGTTGAGTACACCTTTGACGATGGCACTAAGCTTCTCTTAAATGGTCGAACGGTACCAGGATGTCATAAGGAGTTCGCCAGTTACGCGCATGGTACGAAAGGCTCGGCAGTGATTTCAACTTCTGGCCACTCGCCTGCCAAATGCCGAATCTATACAGGTCATAAGATGACACAAGCCAACGAATCATGGAAGTTCGAAGGCGCGGAACCGAAGCCTCATCAGTTGGAATGGGATCATTTGATTCAAGCGATTCGCGAGGACAAACCCTACAACGAAGTCGAACGCGGAGTCAAAGCGAGCCTTGTCACGAGCATGGGCCGAATGGCGGCACACACAGGTCAAACGATCACCTATGACGACATGTTGAATTGCCCGCACGAATTCGCTCCCGGACTTGACCTGATGAATCGTGAAAGCCAGCCACCTGTGCTCCCCGATGCCGACGGAAAATACCCGGTCCCCCAACCTGGAATTCTGGCGGATCGCGAATATTGATTCGGCTTGCGAGTGGCGAGTTACCGCGAAAAGTCGCCGGTTGCTCATTCGATCGGACGAGAATCCGTTTCAAGTCACGACTTGAGGCGGAAATCCCGACTTTGATCATCGTAATCTTGGTCCGAAAGCGTATAATTGTTGAAAAGAGACGCTTTCGTTTGCTCCGATTCGGACCACGTGGTAGTCTTGGAACGAAATTCTAACGACAACCAACTTATGATAACCGACCTGGAAACCAACTTAGTTGTTCTCGTTAGACCTCCGATGTGCTTCTCTCGCAGCACGTATAGCTCGCCGGTGACCCCACCGATCGCTCTTGCCTATCTGGCTGCGTGTCTGCGGCAGAAGAATATCCCAGTCAAATGCATCGACGCAGTCGGGGAAGATCCTGCCAAACTCCGGATTCATGAATCGCTGGATTGCCATCTGCGCGGTATCAGTTTAGACGAAGTGATCGATGCGATCCCGATGGACGCGAAGTTCATCGGCGTGTCGTGTATGTTCTCGCAAGAATGGCTACTTACGCGAGAGCTTCTAGGAAAGATTCGGGCCGCCAGGCCGGATGCAATCATCATCGTTGGCGGCGAGCATGTGACAGCGATGCCCGATCACGTTCTGGACACATGCTCAGCAGTCGATGTATGTGCAATCGGCGAGGGCGAAGGAATCATCGTCGATATCGTGGAGCGGTTTGAAAGTGCCCCCGATACCATTCCAGGGCTCGTCTTTCGAAAGGATGGAGAGAACTATCATACGGGCAAGCGAGAGCGAATTCGCGATATTGGCGAAATCCCACTTCCGGCCTGGGATCTTGTTCCGATCCGAAACTATCACGAGTTTGGTGCGTGCAACGGAATCAATAACGGGATTTCCATGCCGATTCTTGCCACGCGTGGGTGCCCTTTCCAATGCACCTTTTGCTCCAATCCGATCATGTGGGGTAATCGTTACTTCATGCGACCTCCCGAATCGGTTATCGACGAGATTGAAAGCTACGTCGACGAGTACGGTGCTACCAACATCGAGTTCTATGATCTAACGGCAATCATTCAAAAGAAATGGATCATGGAGTTCGCGGCGCTATACAAACAGCGAAAGCTTAGCGTAGCATGGACACTGCCAAGCGGTACTCGCTCGGAAGCGCTCGATGACGACGTTCTGAAGGAACTCGCAGAAACCAATTGCAAGTATCTGGTTTATGCTGCCGAAAGCGGATCGAACGAAACACTCAAACTGATCAAGAAGAAGATTCAGATTCCAAAAATGATGGCTTCGATGCGAAGCGCAAAACGCAACGGAATCACTCTTCGCTGCAATTTGATTATCGGATTGCCATCGGAGACTCGCTGGAACATTTTTGAAACGATTTTTTTTCAGTGGCGACTAGCGATCCTCGGAGTCGATGATCTTCCACTTTATATGTTCTCGCCGTACCCTGGCTCGCAACTCTTCAAAGAGCTCTTGGCCAAGGGCCGTCTTGGAAAACTAGACGATGCCTATTTCAAATCACTGTTGCAGCAAATCGATTTCCTACGTTGTGAAAGCTACAACGAGAAAGTTGCGGGCTGGGAACTCGCCATCTATCGACTGATCGGAATGAGCGTTGGATATCTGCTCACCTATTCATTTCATCCCCAAAGAATTGTGCGAACATTGAAGAACATCTTCGTTCGCGGTCAGAGCGATACTGTTTTCGAGCAACGACTGATCGAAATGCGTCGGAATAAGAAAGCAAGTCGGCATGCTGAGACGCTGACACATGCTGCTTCAAGGTAAGCATCCGCCGAGTTGGTTTTGTGGAATGCACCATTCACCAAATGCTCGGTTTCATCAAGGTTCGAGTCCAATGGCAAGGATTGCATCTTCTCCGCCCCGGGCGTTGTTTTTGCGAGTGGTTACGAAGATTCGCCGACCATCCGTCGTAGGGTCCGAAAATAGCTCTGACTCGTTTGGTGTGTTGAGTTTCCATCGCAACTCACCCGATTCGATGTTGAATGCGAACAGCCTGCCAGGACCTGCAGCGAAATAGGCGGTTCGATTCGCGATGATCGGGAAAGAATATACCGCGCGAGTAGAATATAGCTCACGCCGCTCGAATCCCGCCAGATTTCGCCACAATCGTGCAAGCATTTATGTTGCATGCATTAGAAAGTCCCTACCCATGCAAATCTACTTTATCGTCCCTTTGCTCGTCGTATCCATGTGCAGTTTTGCCTTGTCCCAGACAAGCAAAGTCTTCGACTCGCTTTCAATGAAAAGTGAAATCTTAGGCGGTGAACGCAAGTACGCAGTGTACTTACCGCCGGGCTACGATTCCTCGTCTCGCAGTTACCCGGTTCTCTATCTCTTACACGGCGGAGGCGATGACCAAACAGGTTGGGTGCAATTCGGGGAAGTCCAATTTTTGGCGGACGAGGCTATCCGCAACGGGACAGCAACGCCTATGGTCATTGTCATGCCAGACGCAAATACGGGGCGACGCGGCTACTTTAATGACGTGCGAGGCGACTGGCGTTATGAAGACTTCTTCTTTCAAGAGTTCTTACCATTTGTTGAAAAAGAATATCGAACTCAAGGAGAAAAGCGATACCGCGCTGTCGCTGGTCTTTCGATGGGAGGCGGCGGGGCATTCATGTATGCGTTGCACCGCCCAGAGCTTTTCTCATCCGCATGCCCACTGAGCGCCAGCACGGGGCCGCTCACGATGGAGGATGCCAAAGAGCGTTTCCGTAAGGGAAGTCTCGGTAATCGCCTAGACGAGGACACCGTAATGCCCTCCGATGAGCAATTCAAAGCGTACTTTTTGAAGCACAGCACGCTCGAGCTAATAAACCAAATCCCCGACGATCAAAAGAAATCGGTTCGATGGTATATCGATTGCGGTGACGATGACTTTCTTTACGAAGGCAATTCGTTAGTCCATATCGCGATGCGAAAGAAGGAGATCCCACACGAGTTTCGCGTTCGCGACGGTGGACACAAATGGAGCTACTGGCGCGCGGCCTTACCCGACGTACTCTCGTTTGTCACACAAGCCTTTCATCAAGATTAGTGCTTTGTCCAACTTTAGTATTGGGGTTTCAACTCGTAGCCGATGTCGTAAGACTTCGGAGGAAGCGCAGTCGACATAGCCTATCGAGCTTCGTCCGAATTCTGACGAATTCGGCTACCTCAAAGTCTCGAATGGACGAAGCACGAGTTTAGGATCGTTTGCGTTGCAATCGTACCGATTCCAAGCCGTTGTAGGTCAAAAGCAATGCATCGCTGGACGCAAATTTATCGAACAAGGAACCCGTAAGCTTTGCATCTTTGGGCCACGGGTAGGCAAAGATGAGGTCGAAATCGCAGACGTCCATCCCGATTTCTTCGTAAGTGTCGTCGGTATGGGGATCCAACATGAGATCCCCTTGGAAATTCGCATAGGCTCGATCGATAAGCCGGTCCGACCCCGGAGGTATAAAGCTGCCGGTAATGAAGTTTACCGGAATATCAAACTGCTTCGCCAGTTCGCGTGAAACGTCGCACAATTCAGAATCGATCTCGATCCCATAGGCATCGAATCCCAACAGAGATGCCATCGAGGCGGTCACTCCGAACCC
>JANPLJ010000017.1:0-3015 GCA_031426475.1 Pirellulaceae bacterium
CGTACGCTGCTCGACAATTCGATGATCCTGCATTGTTCGAGCATGATGGTCGGAGCCAAACACGACAACGATCAATTGCCCGCGATCGTAATCGGTGGTGCCGGCGGGAGAATCCAAGGCGGTCGCGTTCTTGACTATCTCGGCAAACCCGATCGTCAAATGTGCCGTTTGTATATGTCGATGATGGACAAAATGGACCTCCACCCTAAAACGTTTGGCGACGCGAAGACCATGCTTGACGAGGTCTAGTTCGACTGTTCCAAATCGACCCCTTCCGGGGGCGCGATCACGAGAGGGACATGTGTTGAGCGTTGCCAACGTTTCGGCATGCGCGACCGAAGCTGACAAGAGAACTAGAATCAGACAAAGACACATCATCAGCTTACTAGAAACTTGAAACTCAAATCTTTTGCGTCGCATGGTTGATTCTGTAAGTTCATTCGATCGATTGCATATCCACTCTATTCCGATCTCCGATCGTTACGGCGAGCGGCACCCCGATGGGCTCGTCCCACCGGAAGCAAAGGGCTCGGCGATCACTCGTTTCTTTCGCACAACGCGATTATCGGGATTCAGTTCCAACGATAACTGGGAATTGGGGGTCAGCTCCAAACGCTTCGATTCACATGAATCACAATAAGCGTTTCGAGGGACGATTCTAAACCTTGACTCGGTTGTTACGCTTGAAATTCGTACACCTCCCTAAATTCTAGAGAGCTGAATGAGCTATTTCACTTCTTTCGACGAATTGCTGGACAAGCGACACCATTGATGCCAGAATCACCGCTTGGATTCTCAATCAATACTGATATCCCAACGAGTTTAGCAAAATGTCCAACTGTCTCATGCTCTTGATCGCTGCTTGTTTTACTCATCAAGTAACCGATCTAACGCCCGAAGTATCGACCCTTCGTCGCTCGGAGTATCAGTCGGATTTTCCAGCCATGACGGCCGACGCGGATGGTACGCCTTGGGTTGCTTACGTCGAATGGGATGGAAAGCAAGATTTTCTTTGCTTGGCAAGACGTAGCCAGGACTCATTGTCAAAAGTAATAACGCTGGGCGGACCAGGCATCATTCACCAGCCAGGGATTGCCTGCGACGGATCCGGTGCGTTGGTCGTCGTTTGGTCGCAAGTGAACGACAAGAACATTATGGAGTTGAGAACACAGCGTGTTCGCGACGGCAAAATGGAGGGGGCCGAAATCTCGATCGCATCATCCGAGAATGGAGGCAATGTCTTTGCGTGTGTGGCGGCCGATCGAGCCGGAAGAGTTTGGGTCGCGTGGCAAGGGATGCGAGGCAATTTGAGCGACATTTTTTGTCGTACTTTCGAACCGAATAAAAATCAATGGTCGGCCGAAGTGCAGGTCACCCGCGAATCGGAAGGGGATTGGGAGCCGTGCATCGCGTTTGATGATCGAGATGGCGCATGGCTCGTCTACGATAGCTCGCGGGGTAACGAGTTCAATATTTATGCGAACCGCGTAAACCTTAATGGCGCGGTCGGCGAGACGAAGACGCTGATCAAGTCCGACCGATATGAAGGACGCGCGAGCGCGGTTGGTACTCCTGACGGTCGTGGAATCTGGCTTGCATGTGAACGAGGTAACGAACAGTGGGGACTCGACATGCGGGCTCATGGTGGCCAACAAGGTCTGAATGGTCGCAAAGAAAGCGTGCTTGCCTACTGGGATTTGGCCAGCGGTAGCGTCGAGGAAATGCCGTCGATCGACACGCTGCTTGCCAAGCTCCCCGGCCCGCCACCGAATGCTGATAAGCCTGCTACTCGAGCCAACAATGCAAAAGCCCAGGCCAAAGCCGAGGAACGCGAGAAAGAACGAACGGCAGCAGCCGAAAAGGCGAAGGCGAACAACCAGCCAAAACCTGGCGTCGTCGCAGCCGTGAACCTTCCTCAGGTCATGCTCGACCATGCTGGACGACCGTGGATCAGCATTCGATATTTCAAAGACTACTGTTGGCGTATCGCGATTGCTCGATTCGACATGTCAAGAAAACAGTGGTCAGAGCCATTTGCACTTCCCGATGCAACGTATGCGCAAGATCGAAAAATCTCCAGCGCTTTGTCGAGCGACGGTAGTCTTTGGATATGCTGGCCGAGCGATCTACGCAATTCTAAATTACAGAAAACAGCCGGAATCCAGCTTGCCAAACTTGCGACGGACGCTCCTTTGTCACTTGTGTCGTCACCCGCTGTGAAACCTCACGATTCGTTTGCTGCGTATATCAACACCGTGACGCCAGAGCGTCGACGCGATGATCGCCACACATGGACGCATGATGGGATAACGTACAAGCTTTATTGGGGTGATTTCCATCGCCATACGGACGTCTCGAACTGTATTACTGCGAACGACGGTTGTGTCGTCGAGCAATTCCGTTATGCATGGGACATGGGAAAGCTCGATATGTTAGGCACGAGCGATCACACCGACATCGCTAAAATATACCATCCCTACGAATGGTGGTTAAATCAAAAGATGGTCGATGTTTTTTACGCGCCAGGCTTTTTCAACTCGATGTATGCCTACGAGCGGGAGCAGAAATGGCCTTATGGCCATCGCAATATCGTCTTTGCGCAGCGTGGTGGTCCGATCGTCTATATTCAGCGTGCGAATTTTCTCGCCTCGCCTTGGCAGGAAGTTTTTCCAGTGAAGACGGATGGCGAGAAGGAACTGAGTCCACAGGAACTTTGGGATGTCCTGACACGCTACGGCAAACCCGTGACGGCGATCACGCATACCGGCGCGACGAGCATGGGGACGGACTGGAATATCTTCGACAAAGTCGACCATCGCGTTGAAAACATTGTCGAGATCTTTCAAGGAGCTCGCGTGAGTTACGAAGGACGGAATGCGCCTCAACCGACCGTCGGACTTCGCGAGGGAGAACGCTACAATGCAGCGGCGACGGTAACGGGCGATCCGTTGCCCGGAGAGCCGATTCGAAGTTTTACGGACAAGGATAATGGTCTTTATCAAAATGCACTTAGCC
>JANPLJ010000018.1:0-1196 GCA_031426475.1 Pirellulaceae bacterium
GTTCTTCGATGATAATGGTTTTCTTACCATCCAAGTGACGGTTCGCGACTGATGCCAAGGAGAGTTCGGCAAAATTAAATTCATAGACGGCTGCTAATGTCGTGCTATCGGTTGGATCATTGGATGTTGGTGAGCGTTCGATCAAGACCGATTTCATCTTCCCTCCGCCACAACAAGCTGTTGTTGGTTATGAAGTTTATAATACAAATTACTGCGACGAAAATGCGTGTGATTTCGCGACGTTAGGTGGCCGATTGCTGTTTCAATTCCCGTTATTCGGGGGCATTCTGATGTTTTGTTTCCCGCTATTCGATGTTTCAATTCCCACTAACTCCTATTCGAAAAAATGTTTCATATCCCGCTATGACTTCATTTGCCATGGATCAATTTAGAACCAAGCGAACATGTCAGAAAAACGATTCGCTGGCAACGTATTTGAAGTGGTCGAGATCCATCGATTTTTTTGAAGGCTTGCGAGCTTGCAGGTTGGGCGCGTTTCGGGCAATAGATATTGCTTGCAAGATTGTTGAATTAGGTATATTTCCGCGTTCATGATCGTGGCGTTCGTAAATTCAAAAGGTGGCGTAGGTAAGTCGACATTGGCCGGTTGCTTGGTTGGATGGTTACACAAGCATGGCCGCGAGGTCATTTTGGCCGACTGCGATACCCAGTGTTCCTCGAGCGAATGGATCAAAGAAGCGATTCCCAAATTGCAGGTTGTTCGGCTCTCGAATGCCGACGAAGTTCTTGACGAATTACCTGTCCTATCCAAGGAAGCCGAGTTTGTGATTTGCGATGGACCGGGATCGCAGACCGAAACGAGCCGAGCTCTGTTGATGTGGGCGGACCTTGCGATCATCCCTTGAAAAGCGAGCATGTTCGAAGCCAGGGCTCTGGACAAGAACACGGCTTTTGTCAGGCAAGCTCAAGCGATTCGAGGTGGTCGACCGGATGCGTTGACCGTATTGAGTATGGTTGGCAAAGAATACCGGCTGACCAAGGACATGCGCGAGGCGGCGACGCGATTGAACCTGAATTTAGCTGATACAGCGATCACACTTCGTCAAGCGTTGGCAGATTGTCCAGGACAAGGCCGATTCCCATGGGAGCTTGGTTATCACGCTCGGGAAGCCAGCCGAGAAGTCGACGCTCTGTTTTGCGAGATTTTTCCGGAGGTGGCAAACGCAGTCTCGATG
>JANPLJ010000019.1:0-3949 GCA_031426475.1 Pirellulaceae bacterium
TCTTTCGCGTTCCGTCGGTCGTCAATCATCTGATGCAAAAACTCGCTAAATTCGCGAAGCACTTTCTTGAGTTCCAAGTTGATTCGCGATGGGAACCAAAAGCTACGAACTATCGGAAGAGGCGGTTTCGCACTGTAATGATTGATAACATGTGTCCATCGGCTAATACGATCAGCCATATGGTCAAAGGAATCATGGAATAGCGCTCGCCCCGCGATCTGCAATGTCAACTGGTTCATGTCTTCAGCGATATTGAATACGACTTGTCTCGCCGCGACTGCTCGCCATCGATCGACTAGCTCCATCGTCGAAGTGACCATCAAATCGAAAAAGCGTCGAACGGCTATTGGTCCGAACATCGGTTGCATCAATCTTCGTTGTCGTTTCCATCTCTCACCTTCAGCGACTACCAGGCCGTTTCCAAACGCGTTTCGAAATCGGTTATAAATCACGCTATTCTTATCGAAGGAACGGTGCGTTTCCTGCAAAACATGTTTCACGAGGGCCGGATGATTGACCAAGTAGAAACTGAAAAGCCCTCGATAATGCACAAAGTCACCGAAGTCCTTTGCAAGTCGATCAAAGAAAAGAGCTGGATTGCCAGCTAGCATCCATTGCTTGTAAAAAAACGGAGGTCGAACGAGGCTTCCTTCAAAAACTCGCTCGCTCGAACTTGGCGGTATCGGTCCCATTGCAGTATCACGCCTTCGGTTGACCAGATCGCGTAGTCGCAAGTCGTTGAATGGATTTCGCGATACGGTACATTGCATCCATTGGTTTGAGCATCAACAACAGTAGAATCAAACGCGCCGGCATGTAGATAGGTGCTTTTTCGAAGAAATCGCGAGTTTCTGGACTGCGAAAGGCGTAGTGCATGGTGGTCGCCGGCGACAATTGCATACGTAACCACGTTCGAATCGATCGGAGTTGCGGATACGAAGGATAGGAAAGCATAAGTCTTGCCAACTCGTCGCAGTACGGGAACATCTCAACTGGGTAGATCGCTTCGCGATTGAGTTTTGCATGTCTTCGAGAATTCTCCTGTTGGTTGGCTGCGTTTCGTTCGGCGATTCGATTCGGTCTTGGAAAATGACCTGCGATCAACCCGCATACCCACTGAGCTTGCATTTCACTGATGGTCGGGATATTGCCAATGATAGGTCGAGCAAATCCGATCAAAAAAATGTTGGGATACGATTGATGACAGCATCCCAAGTAGAAATCGTTGAGCTGAATCGAATCGCCGACTAGCGTTTTGAGTGTCGATCGATAGCCAATCGCAGGTAAAATACGATCAGGATGAACTTCCACGATATCGGTGGAATCAAAACGGCGAAAACGTTGCAAACTCGAATCGACGGGCGGACCGATGATTTCGATCTTCTTCCTGGCAACCGAGTCCAAGAAATCGTCGCTCTTGTTGTGAAACATATTGAATAGGTCATCCTTGGCTGCTTTCGTCAGCTTGTACGCCCATTCCTTTCGGGCTTGATTCACCCTTTGCTCTTCTAGCGCTCGGGGCGATTCTTGTGAATCGCTCGCTTCGGAGTGAGTTTCATTCTTTGCAGGAAACCAGCGTTCAAAGCGTTCTTGCTGCATTATTCTCGCTTCGACAAATCGCTGGCCAATCCAATTGCGAAGATCGGGATGGATTGAAAGCATCAATCGATTGCGCAAAAAATCGGAGGGCACACCTCGAATAGGATGATAACGAGGGCTAACGCGAATTCCCGACTGTAACGAAAGGTAAACTTTGTTTTCCAGTGCCGGTTGCGATAGCCGCTGTGCGTAGTCGACCGCCGATTCGCCACCGCCAAAAATGACGATGCGTTGATTTCGGATTTGGGACAATCCATCCGTCGAATTCAGGTCCGAAAGAGCAATGGGTAGTACGGGAGAATCGATCGACTTTGCTTGAGCCGCAAGCCCAGTACAGATCACGACGGCATCGAATTCTTCTGTCACGGCCGATGAATTGGCGTGTTTACCTTGATCGCAATATGTTACCAGCCAACCCACATCGTCTGGTTTTCGTCTAACCGATTCAACTAGATGACCGGTTCGAACCAAGGGACGAAGCCGAAACTTTATCGCAAACTCTTCGAGATACTGACCGTATTCGGCATTGCAGAAGAACTCGGAGCGACTCACTCCACCGTCGGGATAAATATTTCCATCTTGAACAGGAAAGCTGGCGAATTGCGTTGTGTATTTCGTCGACGTCGAGACAAAGCCGGGATACGGATTTCCCCAACAACCGGTAATGCGATCCGATTTCTCGAAGCAGACGAGTTCCCAATCGACGAGTGTATCGATTGCATTCTTAAGGCAAATCAAGCCACTGCTTCCACCACCGATGATCGCCAGACGGCGTCGCTTTGGCTGCGGTAAAGTTGAAGATTTTAATGAGCCGTTCATCTGATCACCGCTGTCAAACTGGCCATCACGAAATTAAACTGCCCCGACTCGGGAACGAACAATAGTATGCGATCGCCTTGTGCTGGCGGATACTGCTTGAGATAGTCATCCAACATCACGTAGATGCTTGCTGCTCCTGTGTTGCCAGCCGTTGCTAGATTCGTCCAATAGGGGACGGGATGATCGCGATCGTCAGAAAGTTCGCAAATCATGCGTTCCAGTTTACGACGGAAGAAGAATGAAGACATGTGTGGCAAGATCATTCGATAAGAATCGAGATCTTCACGATACTTTTGCATCGCTGCGGCAACAAATTTTGCCGCTGATGGGAAAAGAAACCTCGAAAGAATACTTATATCCTGAGTCAAAAGATGCGATGCATTGTCCAGTTTCATACAAAGAGGCGTTTCATTAGCAAACGACATCGAATGCGTCCAATCGATGTGAAGCGAAAGACCGATCGAACGTGGCGTGCTTTCGATTAGGAAAGCTCCGGCACCATCGGAAAGCATAAATCGCAGGAAAACCGACATGAACCATTGGCTATGACGTACGTCGCGATGCAACGCACGATCGTCAACGGGCTGAATAACGCTTGATTTCAAAACTTCCGAAGCATGTTCCGCTCCGACGCACAATGCGGATCGATGTTCGCCTAGTTGGACACTTCGCGAGGCAGCGACGAAGGCAGCAGCGGCGGAGGAACAAATCCCCGCGTGCGAGCTGATCTCGAGCGGGCTGTCGACCAGCCCAGCCTGCTTCAACCGATGGTGGAGAATCGACCCAAAACCAGGCCCCGAGAGCGGCGCGTAGGTGGTGCCAGCAGACAGAAACGTGATTTGATTTTGCAATGGCCTTCCAGCGATGCACTCGCGAACAGCCTCGGTCGCTAAATCGTACACGTCGTGTGTGGCTCGTTGTTCGGTGTCCTGGGCGTAATGCCGACGAACGATGCCGTTCATTGCTAGAACGCGTTGTTCGATTTCCGTTTCACCGTCAAGCAATCCGAGATAGTCATGGATTCGCGCATTCTCCACCGGTTTTCCGGGAAGGAATGAACCGCATTGCGTTATATACGAAGGCATCGAACGCTCCTAACTCGACATCGCCGTGGGGGGCCGATGCATCAGCATTTCGTATATGACTTCATCGAAAACGATGTGGTAATACAAATATTGGCTCGGATTTGAAAAAAAGGCGCTGCTGTTGTAGTGCCCTCGATTGCTCACTTCCTGCATGAAAAAATCCAAATCAATCTGAGCTTGGTCGTTGCCAGCATAGATATGTTTCATGCACCACAGCAAAATGGAATCAGACCCGAACGAGTTCAGTGCATTGATCGTCGTGCGAAGATCGCCGAAGAGCGTTATCGTCGCAACAATAAGCAAAACAATATTCGTAGCTCCGAGAAGCTGCCAAGAGTGCTTGCGATTCTCTTCCAGTGCTGCTTTGCTGAACCCTTCGTGGGGTAGAGGCTTTTGCGATCGAATATAGTCGAGGTTTCGTAAGAAAACTTCACGATCGAATCGGT
>JANPLJ010000020.1:0-2332 GCA_031426475.1 Pirellulaceae bacterium
TCCACCACCGTCATTCGTTGCCAATCAAGCCTATGAACTGGCAGATGGAGAACCTGCCGATCCAGAGGTCGCTCATCTATACACAGGCGATGAAGAAGAGTTCGATAACGCCGAAATGAACCTTGGATCCATTGGACCAAATACCATACCGGCTTCAACGGTGAACCCGCGGCCGTATTCGGCTCCGGTTGTGGGGCCGCCGCTCTCGCGCCGTCGCTTGCTCAGCAGTTCAGCGATAGATCTTTCGTCGGCCTCGATCGACTTCGTCATGTCGCATGTATCCGAATTCTGAAGAATTCTTTCGAAACGAGGCCCTTAGGCACGTAAATGAAACTGCCCACAATCAGGAGGGCGACGCGGGCGACGCTCCTGCGGAGCCACGTTTGGATCTCATGCGATTTGCGGCGTTCGACTCGGCAGGAGCCTCGTCCTCCCGTTTCACGCGTCCTCCCGTTTCACGCGTCCTCCCGTTTCGCCATATGATTCATTGATGGGAAAGCCTCCTCGTGCCGAAGGCAAGCTGAGTGGCTTCAAAGAACCAGGTTTGGGACAGTCGAACTAGTTCGATGTCTTGAGACCTCGACGGATCAGCAAGGCGTCCACCGTTGGTTCTTGGCCTCGAAAATCGGTGTACAGGTCCATCGCTTCGCGAGTGCCACCTTTCGAGAGAATCGCATCGCGGAACGCTTGTCCGTTCATTCGATTCCAACCACCTCGTGTCTGCATAAAGGCGAATGCGTCTGCCGCAAGCACTTCGCTCCAAAGATAAGCATAGTATCCAGCCGAATATCCTCCCGACCAAATATGAGCAAAATAGGGTGTTCGGTAGCGTGGTGGAATCGGCTTGTAGTCGAGTCCAAAGCTCGCCAATGTCTCCCGCTCAAAAGCCTCCACATCCGTCGGGACTTGCTCCTTTGATAGCGAGTGCCAGGCTAGATCCAATAGAGCAGCAGAGACATACTCGAGAGTATCGAATCCTTTATTGAATTTGTTTGCGCGTACAGCCTTGTCCAGAAGATCCAACGGGATAGGCTCACCGGTTTGGTGGTGTTTAGCATAGTTTTTCAAGATCACGGGATCGATCGACCAGTCTTCATGAAACGTCGATGGGAACTCGACAAAGTCTCGGGGAACGGAGGTCCCGGAAAGCATCGGATATTCGACAGCGGAAAAAAGGCCATGCACACCGTGCCCCGCTTCATGAAACAGGGTTGTCACCAAATCGAGACTCAACAAGGCTGGTTCACCCTTTGCAGGACGAGGCACGTTCATCACGTTGACGATGACAGGCAGTTGGTTGAGCAACCGAGACTGCGAGACAAAGGCGTCCATCCACGCACCGCCGCGTTTTGCATCGCGCTGGAAATAGTCTGCGTAGAAGAGGCCAATCTGCTTTCCATCTTCTCCAAAGACGTCGAACGTCCTGACATCCGGATGATAAACGGGCAAGTCTTTACGCTCGCGGAACTCGACTCCGTATAGTTTATTGAGTGTGTAGAAGACCCCATTCTTGAGAACGTTGTCGAGTTCAAAATAGGGTTTGATAAGACTCTCGTCGAACTGGTATTCCTTCTGTCGAACCTTTTCCGCATAGAATTCCCAATCCCATGGCTGCAATTCGAAATCGGCACCCTCGCTTTTCATCATCGCCTGGATTTTCGCAGCCTCGGCTTTAGCGTTAGCCAGAACTTTTGGCGTAAGATCTTTGAGCATCTTAAACGCCGCCTCGGGCGTTTCAGCCATTTGATTCTCGAGGGTGAAGGCGGCATGATTCGAATAACCCAAAATCGAAGCTCGCCCGGCTCGAAACCGCGCTAGCTTGAGAATCAACGGTCGATTGTCGAGTCCTCCATTGCGTCCCACCCCTCGATACGCCGAAGCTTCCCAAACACGCTGGCGAAGCTCGCGATTCTTGAGCGAAGTGAGTATCGGTTGGCGAGTTGTGTTGGTAATCGCCAATAAGTATTTGCCTTCCTTGCCGCGGTCCGTCGCTGCTTGTGCGGCCGCCGAGATCTCTGCGGCACTCATTCCGTCTAGCTCTGCTACGTTATCAACCAAGACGGATTGCTCTTTGGTGATCGCAAGCAGATTGTTTTGAAATTCCGTCCCAAGCGACGAAAGCTGCTCGTTGATCGATCGAATCTCGATCTTCTGCGGCTCGTCCAGCTTGGCGCCCGCTCGAATGAATTGTTCGAATTGTTCCTTCAGCAATCGCCCCTGTTCTTCGTTCAATCCCAATTCGTCGCGTCGATTCCAAAGACTTTCAACGCGTTGGAAAAGTTTCGCATTCAACAAAATGTTATCCGAATGGGCCGCTAACTTCGGAGTGATC
>JANPLJ010000021.1:0-6637 GCA_031426475.1 Pirellulaceae bacterium
TTGTTCACCGGAGATTGTTCACCGGAGATTGTTCACCGGAGATTGTCAGCGGACGGAGCCGCTGAACCACGTTATGATTGAGGTTGACGACTTAGGGGGACAGCAATTGACGTTGGGCTGTTACCATGCTTTGCTCAGCGGATCGGAGGATTCGGAGGGCACGATAGGTGTCATCGAGGTCGGTTGTTTTCCGCACAAGGCTCGTGACGGCTCGGTGGAACTGCGTCAGCAACTGGTGTCCTACCGAAAGTTCGGTGTCGAGGACTTCTTGATGTCGACCTGCGTCGTCGAACCAGATGAGTGTGCTGGGTAGATCGACGAAAGCGATGCCTTTCTCGCAGCAAACTTGGACGGCAGCTGGGGGGCGGAATGCGACGGCTTCTTGCCAACCGGCCGGCATATAGGCGCCACAACTGATTTGGGCCAAAACCGAGTCGATTTCGTTCTCGGGATCACCGAACCCCAGGCTGAGGATTTGGTAGTCTGATTGAGTGAGTTCGGTTCGCGACGGATGTCGGATAGCCTGGACCCAAGTCGGGTCGCGTCCCACCAGATAATGGCACCAGTCAATCAATTCGACCAATTCATGTTGACTGCGATTCGCCGCGATCTTTCCGCCTCGATTGTCGTGCGTTTCGGCCGGCAACCGACGATGACAAAACAGCAATCGCGGCTTACCGAGTCGGGTCGCCATCAATTCTTTCAGACGAAGCGTAGCTGGGGCAAAACGACGCGGCAGCTCCATGACAAATGCGATACCGGATGCTTCGACCCGCTCGCGGAGTTGCGAGGCAAGTGCTGGGTCTAGATTGACGTTCGAGCCACAGTAGACGGCTTTGCCGTGCTCGCAAGCAGCCAGCAAAGGAATCAAGCCATACCAATCGGATTCCAGAACCATGACGGCATCGATGTCGCTTCGCTGCATCATGTTTCGAAAACTATCTTCGCGTTTCGCACCGAATTCCCGTGCGACCTGGTCGGCCAATACGGAGACCGAACTGTAGACGCCCCGAACATCGAAACGATCGGCCATCGATCGCAACGCCGGTTGATAGCGAGTTGACCAATCGCTACCTTGACCTATCAATCCCACTCGAAGCCGCATCGAGACTTCCCTGTATTCGAAAAATTTTTAGTAAGCTTTCGTTCCAGACTAGAGTATATCGGCTTCTGTGGTCCGGATGGGATAAGGGCTTAACATTCAACGAATAACTCGGAAGTCGATCTATTACCGATGCTGAAAGTCATTTTAGCTCTCGAATCAACATGCGATGAGACCGCGGCCGCCGTGATCGGCGAGGACGGTTCGATTCTCGGTTCCTGTGTTGCCGGTCAGGAGGAGCTGCATCAGGCGTTCGAAGGGGTCGTTCCCGAGATTGCAGCGCGGGCGCATTTGGAAAGTATTCTTCCGGTTATCGATCGAACGCTTCGGAAAGCAGGCATCGAGGTTCAGCAAATCGCGGCCATCGCAGTCGCGACACAACCTGGACTCCCCGGCTCGCTTTTGGTTGGTCTTTGCGCTGCAAAAGGCTTGTGCATAGCCTGGAACAAGCCTTTGGTGGCGGTGAATCACATTCATGCTCATGTTTATGCTTGTGGGCTCGGCCGCCCGGATAGCATCTTTCCTTGTATCGGTTTCGTTGTCAGCGGAGGCCATACGCATCTCTATCGTTGCGAAGCGTTTGATCATTGGGATCTGTTGGGCGGAACCATTGACGATGCGGCTGGCGAGGCCTTCGACAAAGTTGCCGTGATGCTTGGGTTCCCTTTTCCTGGCGGCCCGCGGCTGGCGAAACTTGCTGAATCGGGCAACGAACGGGCTTTTTCGTTGCCTCGTCCGCTCCTAGACGACCCGAGTCGGCTCGAGTTTAGTTTCTCAGGGCTTAAAACCGCTGTCCGCTATCAGCTTGTCGGAAAAGGCAAACAAGACTTTTCAACGCTTCATCTGGATGAACAACGGCGGGCCGATATGTCGGCGTCTTTTCAGCGAGCTGTCATCGATTGTTTAGTTGGAAAAGCGATCGCTGCGATGAAACAAACTCGCTTAAATAGAATCTGCATTGGCGGGGGGGTCGCCGCCAATCAGCGTTTTCGTGAACTTCTCAACCAAAGCGTTGCGAAGCTTGGCGGCGAAGCCATTTTTGCGTCGCCCGAGCTTTGCACTGATAACGCGGTCATGGGAGCGATGGCCTGGGAAAAAGTCCGGGTGCACGAGTTCGATAGTCTTGAACTGGATGTTACGCCGGGATTGGTCAGAACCGTACGGACAAGAGCCTGAAGCGTAAGCGAAGAACGGTATGGATCGCATTTTTGGGGGAACTAGGCTTTGTTTCTAAACAGGTAGCTACGCTCGCCAGAGCGTGGTACTTCGAAGCGATTTCCACGTTCTGGCGAAATAGAACTAATAGATGCATCTTTTTGAGCTTTCGTTTCGAAGTCGTCGCTTACGCTTCCGGCTCTTGTTTTTCCTCGCGTTGGCCAAACGACTTCCGGCCAGTATACTCCTCTCATCTTGGGGGAGCATCATTTCGTTTGAATGAGGAGTGTCGGTTTGGAACTCGCAATCGCACAGGATCGAATCGGACTAGGTAATTTCGCGGCCGCCCGGGCTGCAGAGCTAATTCGGCAAGCGATGCTCGCCAAAGGCAGCGTCAGACTGATCGTCGCAACGGGCTCCAGTCAATTTGAAGTCCTCGAATCGTTGATCCAATCGCCCGGTATCGATTGGTCTCGTATCGACTGCTTCCATCTCGACGAATACATCGGATTGGGAATTGACCACCCAGCGTCATTCTGTGGATACCTCAAGTCTCGCTTCGTAGATCGTGTACCGATTCGCTCGTTCCATTTTTTGGATGGTCTGCGCGATCCCAAGCTGGTGTGCGACGAAGCTTCTCGTTTGATTCAAGCGGCTCCAGTCGACCTTGCGCTGGTCGGTATCGGCGAGAATGGGCATCTGGCGTTCAATGATCCGCCTGCCAATTTTGAAGCGACGGAGGGTTACAATATTGTCGAGCTCGACGATGCCTGTCGGCGTCAACAAGTCGGCGAAGGCTGGTTTGATAAACTTGAGCAAGTTCCGGTTCACGCGATTAGTATGACCATTCGACAAATCATGGCGACTGAGGCCATTATCTGCAGCGTTCCCGATCGCCGAAAAGCCAATGCGGTGTCCAATACGATTCAAGGAAGTGTTACCCCGAACGTCCCAGCGTCGATACTGCAACAACACAGCAATTTGACGCTGGTGCTTGATCAAGGCAGCGCGAGCGACCTTTCGGCGCAATGGATTCACTTGGCAAAGAAGGTGTAGGCTAGTTCGGATTATTCATTGCCCGTAGCCACGTTCGCCAGAACGTGGTGAACCGCTTTGAGTTACAGCCACGTTCTGGCGAACGTAGCTACGGCCGTCTGTTTTTATCGCATTTCGATGCAACTCAACGCATTTTCTTCGTCTACGCAGATATTGGCCAAGACTATCAATAGTCCGGGCTAGCTGGATAGCGCCTTTGCCAACGGACAGTGCGGACTTAACGTAAGTCCGCGTCGATAGTCATTGAGCAAGCGGCGCGATTCTTCAGCGAGCATCCGGCGAACTTCTCGACGTTTTCCCTTGACGCGAGGAATTGTCAATTGGTCGTAGGCTGTCGTTTGGTGCCGCATCCATGCGATCACGGCCGCTTCAGCCCGTTGCTCGACGGGGATCCGTTGTGTCCGAGCGACGGTGCCACTTCCAACGGGAGTTGCATGTTGGGTCACCGCGCGAGCAAGCTTGTTCGCTATCCCTTCGTAGCGAGAATCAAAATCGAGAAAACGTAGGACAGCAGTCAAAAAATCTTCGACATACTCGACCTGTTTTGTCTCTCGCCGCTTGGTCTGTGAGATCATGCGTTTAGCGTACGACTCCGTCGAGCGTTCCGCTTCAACCTGGATTCGAATCGATTCGATCGTCGCGGTTGGTGCCCAAACACCCCGCGAAAACATTTTGCGACCTTTTTTCTCTTGCACTGTCCAGCTCGCCCCGGCCGCCTTGACACGGCGTGTCATCATGGCATCGCCCGGTTCCAACAGACTCCAGCCGTCCGGTATCGGTACTACTCGCCCATCGGCAGTTCGAATCGTTCGGGCCGACGGGCCGGGGGCTGCGATTTGAGATAGTTGAGCGAGCTTCGACGCTTGTGGCATAGAAAAAATGGATAGGTTCAATGGTAGCCGAAGTCGCAATGCTTCGGACGAATCGCGACAGCCAATGTTTTGTGAGACGCTTCAACGTGTTTCCGCGATCGCGAAGAGCGATTCGTACGTTCTAATGAAGATCTCACCGTTTGAGAAGGCAGGCGTCGCATTGCAATGCTCTTCAAGATCGTTCTCGGCGATCATTTCGTATTTCTCCAAGTTCGCTTGGATGACACGTGTGATCCCCTTTTGACCAGGGATAAAAAGTTTGCCATCGGCCATGACGGCCGATCCCCAATGTGGACCGTCGGAAGTTCGTGATTCGACCCACTTTCGCTTACCGTTCGAGCTATCGATGCATTCGATCGAACCAGCCTCGTCAGCATTGGCCATGAACAGGAATGCTCCAAGCGTTACGCCTGATCCGATGCGCTGAGGATGATAAGCCTTTTGGTCCTTCTTTTCGTTTCGCCAAAGCCGATCCGGCCCTTTCGCCTCTCCCAGTTCGGTGAACCGAATACCGAATTCAGGTCCACCATAACCGCCCATGACGACCATGTTACGATCGGCGAGCATCGGCATTGCGTAGCAGACGTCGCTTCGATCGCTGCTCAAACCGTCCACGGACCAAAGCTCTTTTCCGTCGTTTGGAGCCAATCCGACAACTCGTGAGTGAAAGCAACACACCAATTGTTCCTGTCCATCCAGCTTGACAATGAAAGGGGTTGCCCATGTGCCAACATAACGCCCTTTGCTGCTCTCGCTGCCGCCGGTTTCATTTGGTGTTTGCCACACTATTTTTCCCGTTCGACGATCAAACGCAGCAACGAATGTTCGTTCACCAGGACCACAAAGCTGGACGACATGGTCTCCGACGATGATCGGTGAAGCACCCAGTCCCCAAATATGCCGGAACGTCCCCATGTCTTGCGACCAAAGCGGCATACCATCCATCGAATACGCGTGCATCCCTGCCGAACCATGCCATACGTAGATAGCCTGTCCGTCGGAGACCGGTGTCGACGGGCAAAACGGGTTTGTCTTGTGAGTCGATTCCGTCGAGTCGAAAGCTACGGATCGCTTCCAGATTTCCCGACCATCCGTTCGATTGAAACAATACAACGAACGCTCGTGGCCATCTTTGTCAGCGCATGTCACGAACACTCGTTCGCCGACGACAATCGGGCTGCTATTGCCAGGGCCAGGCATCGAAACTCGCCATCGAACGTTCTTCGTTTTCGACCATTCGGTTGGGAAGCCTCGATCGTTGGAAATCCCATTGTTGCCCGGACCTCGAAACGAAGGCCAATCCTCTGCGCGGATGGGAGGACTCAACACCAAGCACGATAAAGCGAACGTCAGCAGAACAATGCATGATCGGAACATTGTGGAAACTCGTGAAAGAGATGTTGTGAAACAAGACGTTGATATCGGTCGCATCCATCCAGATCAGGCCCAACCGTGCTCTATCGTACAAAACCGTGGACGGTAGAGCAAACATGTCAGGCGGCTTGCTTTGTCAGTTTCAGTGCTACTTCCACTTGTCGCCAAACTGCGTCGACTGAGATCGCATGAATGGATGGAGCTTCAGGAACCACTTCACCACACGTTTGAATCGAATTTCCAGAGCGTGCACTCGCAACGACACGGTGCGTCGGATCGGCCCACGGGGTCCAAGGGTCGGGCGAATCTCCGAAAAGAGTCACCGTACGAATGCCTGCCGCAATCGCCAAGTGCTTCGGTCCACCATCGTTACCAATGTACATCACGCAACTACCAAGGATACAGTAGAGTTCCAGCAAGCTGGGCATCGAATAATCGATCAGGCACGGATGCCGCATTCGCCGAACGACCTGATTCGCCGTCTCGCGTTCACAAGGACCGTATAACATCATGACCATGAAGCCGAGATCCGACAGTCGGTCCGCGATCGTTGCAAAGCCGTCGAACGTCCATTGGCGTGCCTCGAATCGCGTTACCGGATTCATGGCGACGACCGGGCGTCCCTGGGCAAGTTGCGAGATATTTTTTGCTGCACTTTGCGACGGTGTGTCTGAATAAACTTCTAACCGATTATCCCGCAAATCGACGCGAGGATCTTGCAGAAGTTCCAGGTTCGAGACTGCGGTATATTGCAATTCGTTTTTGACATACGGTGTTGTGTAGCAAATCCGATTTCGCAGCCATCGATTCTTGAACCCTAAACGCGTTTTCGCTGCCGTCAAGCGAGTCAGAATCGCGGTCTTAGGCATCGACTGGCTATCGATCACCAAGTCGTATTTTTCTCGACGCAAATTATCGGCGAACTTGATAAAAGTCCAAGCGTTAGCTTTTCGTGGCAATCGAAAGAGCCTATCGATATGCGGATTGTGGATCAGAACCGACGCGTTTCGGTCCTCGCACACGACATCCAGAGAGGCTTCAGGATGCAGGCGTTTCAATTGCCGAAGCATCGGAGTCA
>JANPLJ010000022.1:0-3449 GCA_031426475.1 Pirellulaceae bacterium
GGCAATGCAATCACGCGGTCGATATGCGCAGCCGAGCCCGTCGTTTCAGCGCAGGCTATTCGGTTGGATGCGACGATGCCCGATGACATGCAGCTTGCAAAGAGTGCAAAACGCAAAAACTTATGCGAAAACGTCATGAGCTAGTTCCCAGGGAGGCTTTGTGAGGCTTCGATGATTGATAATGAATGCTCTGATGGTCGTCGGGATCGAGAGACGAAGATCCTGTATGAACATCCGATTGTAAAATCGCAAACACACTTGGCAGGAAGAGCAATGTCGCGATCAACGAGGCTACGAGCCCACCGATCACGGCCAAGCCAAGCGGCGCATTTTGTTGTCCAGATTCGCCGAACCCCATCGCCATCGGCATCATCCCCGCAATCATGGCACAACTGGTAATCAAGATCGCTCGCAATCGACTTTTGCCAGCAGCAATTCCTGCGTCGTTAGCGCTTAGACCTTCACGACGTCGCGTTTCCGCAAACGTAACCAACAAGATCGAGTTGGCCATCGAGACGCCGATCGCCATAATCGCACCGATGAACGATTGAACGTTGAGCGTTGTTCCCGTAACCCACAAAATCATGACTACGCCAGACAAAACCGCGGGGAGCGTTGACACAGTTGCGAAGGCTAGACGCAGCGATTGGTAGTTTGCTGTCAGCAACAAGAAGACAGCAATGATCGCGACCAAGACGCCAGTTGTTAGTCCCGCTTGCATTTCTTGCATCGGTGGAATCTGGCCACGTTTCTGGACTTCAACTCCCTTCGGCGGCGTGCCAGCGCGCTGCATCGCTAGTTCGACTTCTTCAGCGATTGCTCCGAGATCACTTGAGGCGATGTTCGCCGTCAACGTGATCTGGCGTCGCATGTTGTATCGATCATACTGCCCCGGCATACTTCCCGGAACCAATTCAGCGACATCTCGAAGCAAAACTTGCGATTCGCCATCTTGCTTAAGGGGGATTCGTCCAAGATCTTCAACCGATCCCGTCGTTTCTACATCATACGGCGTTCGCAAAATTCGACGTGGAATCTCGACTTGGACTTGGTACGCGATCCCGCTCTTGGGATCAGCCCAATAGTTTGGAACGACGAATCGACTTGAAGATGTCGCTGTCACCAATGCTCGCGAAACATCCAACGGGGTCAAGCCCGCCATCCCAGCTTTTTCTCGATTGACGTTGATTTGGACGGAAGGGTAATCCATCGATTGACCGACTTGCAAGTCACGTAGATCGGGGATCTTGGCAAGCTCAAGGCGAATCTTTTCCGCATGAGAGCGATTGTCTGCCAAGTTTGACCCGCTGATGGCAACTTCCACTGGCGTCGGAGAACCGAAACTCATGACTTCGTTGATGATGTCAGATGGCTCGAAAGAGAATCGTACATCGGGCATTTTGTCAGCAAGTCGTTTTCGAATACGTTCCTTCAATTCAAAGTCGGAGATCGCAAAATTATCATTGAGATCGACGTACAAGATCGCTTCTTCTGGACCGCGTGACCAGTGATAAACACCAAGTATCGGAAAATTAGAATGGATCAATCCAACATAGCCGAGCGTCAAATCAACATTCTCCGCGCCAAGCTCGTTGTTGATTTCTTGCAAAGCCTGCTTCGCGTAAGCCTCCGAACGCACGATTTGTGTCCCATCGGGGGCTCGCATTCGTAGACGGAACTGCCCTGCGTCAACTGTCGGAAATATGCTCTCGCCAAGCCGACCACCAATCCACCAGATCGCAAGAAAGCTAAGCACCAAGTAGGTCGGTACCAGAATCCATCGCATCGCACAGAGTCCGCCCAGTAGCGAACCATAGTCCTTCTGAATTCGATCGAACGTGCCGTTTTTATTCGGAGTATGAGCGATTCGATGATTCTTAAGCAACCAAACCGACAGTACCGGTACAAAGGTGCTCGACAATATATACGATGCGATCATCGCAAATCCGACCGCCAGCGACAACGGAACAAAGAGCGCTCGGGCTGAACCCTGCATGAAAAACGACGCAAGAAAAACGGCCAGGATACATAGCATTGCCAACAGACGCGGAATCAACGTTAACTGGGCCGCGTCGCGAACGGCCACCGCGATCGGTTTGCCTTGTTCAAATTGAGAATGGATGTTCTCGATTTCTACCGTTGCCTCGTCGACGAGGATCCCGATCGCGAGCGCTAAGCCACCAAGCGTCATCAAATTAATCGTTTGGCCCGTTAACCAAAGGGCTGCTACGGCGGCCATCAACGCAAGCGGAATGTTAAGGATGATGACTAACGCGCTCCGCCAATCGCGGAGGAATAAAAGGATCATCAAACCGACCAAAGCGGCCCCCAGCAACCCCTCGGTCACGACCGCCATGACGGCTCGTGTTACGTAAGTTGATTGATCGAATTCAAAACTGACGTCGATGCCTTCGCCATCGGCACCGAGGGCTTCGATCATCTTCGGTATCGCGGTCTTGATGTTGTGAATCGCGCTAAGCGTCGATGCGTCGGCTCGCTTCGTCGCCAAAATGTAAACTGCTCGACGACCATTTGCGAGAGCGAAACCAGCCGGCGCATCGGCCGCGTCCGTTACTGTCGCAATATCTCGAATATAGACAGGCTTCTCACCCATTCGAATGGGAATCGAGTTCAGTTCGTTGACATCTTTCACAACCGTATTGATTGGAATGATTGGAAATTTATCGCCTACAACGATGTTGCCCGAAGGGCTGATGGTATTGCCGCGCGTGATTGCAGTAATGACCTCTTCTGGCGACATGCCATAGGATCGCAATCGCTGTGGGTCTGCTGATACGACGACGGTGCGCGCGCTTCCGCCAAATGGCGGCGGCGCCGAAACGCCCGGGAGACTCGAAAACATCGGTCGCACTTTGAACAATGCAATATCTTGAATCTCGGCGATACTTCGCGTTTCACTTGACATTACTAAGTAGCCGACCGGAACGCTTCCGGTATCAAATCGCATTACGAACGGCGACACCGTCCCAGGAGGCATGAAGGCCTGCGAGCGATTGACATAGTTGATCGTCTCGGCCATCGCTTGAGCCATGTTCGTTCCAGGATGGAAGAACAGCTTCATCAAGGCCGTGCCCTGCACGTTCTTCGATTCAACGTGGTGAATGCCGCTAATGTAAAGAAAATGGTACTCGTAGTAGTTGGTCAAATACCCTTCCATCTGTGCCGGATCCATTCCACCGTATGGCTGGCAGACATAGATCACGGGTAGATTGAGAGACGGAAAGATGTCGACTTCCATCCCCTTGGGAAGCCCCTCTGGATACTTCCAACCCACTTGCTCGAAAACGGATCGCCCCTCAGCCAGGAAACTCCCCAACGCCACGGCCAGCGTCAGCACCATCACCGTGAGCGGCCGACCGAGAGCGAGTTTGATTAAGTTCATGTGGGAGGGTTGAGAGGTGAGAGATGAGGCTTGAAATTTTTGCAAT
>JANPLJ010000023.1:0-3737 GCA_031426475.1 Pirellulaceae bacterium
CCGGGCAACGCGCCATCCCTCCAATATCGGATGGTTTCGCGTACATCATGGAACCGCAAACTTTGCATGGATAGCTAAACTCTTTCTCCGCGACGTCGGTGAGCTCGAATCCCAAATGCTCCATCGCGAACGAAGCCTTCGACTTCGGCAATTCATCAGAAAGCTTGAAACCGATATCATCTAGGTCGTCATCAAGATTCTTGATCGCTACCGAGGGCGCAGGCTTCACCACCGCAGGCGCAGGCTTCACCGGGCTGGCATCCAAAGTCGGTAGATTAACCATCGCCTTGCAAGCAGGGCACGGAACGCGTTTTCCTGCCAGTTTGGCTGGCACTTTCAAGCGCCGGTTACACTCTGGACATCGGATCGATAGACCTTCATTCATACCCTCCGACACACTTTGCCTCGCTTCAACAGGAACCTAGTATTTGATTAACCTGTCGTCGATTCTAGCATTTCCACGCAATAAGTCTTGTATTGCGACGTAACTATCTCAACGCTCGGGACATGAGCAAGCTCATGATTTCCGATGCAATCGGGCGTTCGCCGAGGTTGTTTTCCGTAGATCGACGATCTACGGGCACGGAATTGCCGACTCGCGATTGCAGAGAATTATCTCGGTTGGATGACATCACGTCGAAATCGTACGTTGACCTCGGATAGTAGGAGTTCTGAGGCATTGCCCCCTGCCACTGTTGCGGAATCGCTGGATGCACGTTCGGATTCACGAATCGAGGGTCGTAGTTGTGCACCTCGCGTGGTTGTGGGGCCAACTCTGGGATTCGTGGATAGTCGTCATGACCGATTCCGGGAAGCGACGGATGGTAGTGAGGTGGGTACGGCGAGATACAATCAGGCACGGGTGGCTTACATTTGGATAGATCTCGCACCAAGTCTCGAAAACGGTCGTCGACCATTCGCAAATAGTTAGCAATCGTCCGATCGCGCACCATATGACAATCGGCAGCAACAAGACGGCAAACTTGCATTTGAATATTCTCAAACGCCCGAAGTGCCGCTTGCAGCTGGCCCCAGTCTGCACCGCATTTGACCATTTCGAGAAGCTGACAAGCGACATCGTCGAGCACACACGTCAGCCTTGTAGCAGGCGAATTTGGGAAAAGCCGATGGGTACGATTCTCCAAATCCTCCGTCACATCGTGTAAACACTTAGCCTCACCGATCGCTCGGGCCCACGGATTACTGCTGGCCCAAGCGGGAGTCGTGCCCATAAGACAGACTAGGCAAACGACGGCAGTCGCCCAATTCGACATCGTTCGAACTTCAAACATTTGATACTGCACTCTCGTCTTCATTTTTGCCTCGGCTCAACTCTCGATCGCATTGCATTGATTTTGTAATGGATGGGCTGGCCCGAACGTCTCGGTCAGAAAACTACCCATGCATTTTCGTCTTTTGCGATTACACGGAAGTAGTAACAAATCGAATGCCAAGACTGCGCAAAATACAGGGGTTGTATAAAAACCAACGATTCTGTGGGTTTGGCGAGGTACAGTAAGTTCCGCAACGTGGGCTATTCTGAACATCGTAGGTAGTTGATGTCAAAAGAATGACGACATGTAATCGCTTTGACGACGATCTTCCATGCTAGCGATCAACCTCAACATAGAGCCTTTCTTTTACCGGTAGCAGACGTCGTAAGATTTCGGAGGAAGTGCATTCAACATAGCCTATCGAGCTTCGTCCGAATCCTGATGAATTCGGCTACGCGAAATTCTAATCTGGACAAATCGCCGAATTGTTCGTCGCGTTAACGAATTCAAATTCATCTTGCTTTGAACGGCGCAGAGCGATATTCCATACCTAGTTTGTCAGTTCCCGCAGCAGTCCTCCCTTTTTAAAGGCAAATACGCGATGGGTCAATTTTCTTTCGACCGACGATCGATGCTTGGATGGACAGTCGCTGCAGGACTCGTAGGAGCCTCCGTTCCGGTCGCTCAATCGCAGCAAGGCTTGGAGGGCTTCGATTCTAACACTGCCGAGCAGATGCTGGACCTGAATACGGTCGAGCTCCGTCTCCAGCTGCAAAACGGATTGCGTGTCTTCCTTCCAGAGCAACAGGATTTTCTGGATCAAGTCTTAGCAGCCGTCGACAACGGCCAATTACCGCGAGCAATGGTAAATATGGTTTACGTTTGGTCTCTGCGGCGGAATCGCAAGATCCCATTTCCGTATTTCGAAGTCGCAATGCGAGCCCTCGCCGAACGTCGTGGCGTGACGCTTTAGTCGCGTTTCACCATCTAGGATTCCGATCGACGGCCGTTTGCAAAATGTGGATCAGCGGCTCTGTCCGCTGATCGTTGGGCCCTAGGTATGCTGCGAGTTTGTCAGCGGACGGAGCTGCTGACCCACTGCTTCCGCTCCCTAGCGTTGCGATAGTTCATGGACCATATCGACCAATGCGATCACATTATCGACGGGCGTATGCGGCAAAATCCCGTGGCCTAGATTGAATATATGGCCGGCTCGCCCCCCTGCTTCGTCGAGCACTCTTTGAACTTGCGCACGAATCACTTTGCGATCGGCGAACAGAATCGTTGGATCTAAGTTCCCCTGGACGGCACGGTCGACGCCGACCATATCCCACCCCGTGTCCAGCGGAACGCGCCAGTCTAGACCAACCACTGTGCGTGCATCACCACGCAAGAGCGACGTCAGCATAGGGTTGCCGGTAGCGAAATTGATAATGGGAACACCGGGAACAATCAATTCGATAATCTGCAACATGTAGGGTCGGACATAGGTTCGATAGTCATACTGCGAAAGGCATCCGGCCCAGGAATCAAAAATCTGGACGCATTGCGCCCCCGCTAGAATCTGCGCGTTCAGATACAGTGCGATCGACCGCGAAAGCTTTTCCATCAGTTCGTGCCACGCTTCAGGCGATTGATACATCAAGCATTTTGTATTCAGATAATTACGACTTCCGCCACCCTCGATCATGTAGGATGCGAGCGTAAATGGAGCACCTGAGAATCCGATCACGGGGATCTTCGGCGAGATTGCGGCTCGAGTATGCCGAACGGTTTCAACCACGAAGTTCAATGGCTCGATCGATTCCAGTTCACGGACTCTTGCAACGTCTTTGGGTTCGCGTAGCGGGTTATGAATTACCGGACCATCGCCTGCGCTGAATTCCAGATCCATCCCCATCGGTTCAAGGATGGGTAGAAGATCGGAAAATATAATTGCTGCATCCACGCCAAGCTTTTCAACGGCGGTCACCATCACTTCAGCGCAAAGCGCCGAGTTCTTACACAATTCAAGAAAGCCGATCTTTTCTCGAACGGCTCGATACTCCGCCATGTAACGGCCCGCTTGACGCATCAACCACACCGGCGTCACGGACGACGGCTGACGACGACAAGCTCGCATAAAAGGGCTATCTTCGGCATCTTGTAGGTGATCTTGGCTCTCCCGACGGATGACGGCTGACTGCGCCGCTTGCGCCAGTGGCCGCAGACGCTTGGCTGCCAAAAGACGATTCGATTTTTCAGCAGCGGCCTGAACAAGGTGTCCCATTTTGGGATGTTCTGGCTCGAAGTCGATGCTGATTTCGAGATGCTGCAACATTTCAGAAGTCGTCGGTCCAATCGAAACGACAATCATCGAATCGAGCCCCTGTCGAAGTTTCTCCTCGACTCCCATTTCTTTCGCAAGGCGAATCATGTTTACGGCTTGATGAGCGCTGGTTACCAGCAAGCAATCTCGCTGGC
>JANPLJ010000024.1:0-2698 GCA_031426475.1 Pirellulaceae bacterium
CTTAGTATCGATGCTTCGGAGTATGCACATTACGTTCGCATCAGCAGTACGTGGCGGAGTCGATTGCAAGATGCTCGCCCGACGTCCGAACGCCAAACGATGAATCCCGTTCGACTACAAAAAGCCCAAGAGGTCGTGCAGCTCGCAGGAGAGGCAATCGCTGATCATCCCGAATATGCTTGGGCATATGACATTCGCGCTCAAGCGCATACCGAGTTGAGGCAGTTCTCCAAGGCGATGTCGGATTGGCAGCAAGCCTTTGCGCTGTTTCCGACCGAACAATTTGAAACCGCCATGAATCATCTTCGCGAAAAGATGAAGGCTGGATCGAAAAACTAGAATAATGCAATCAATTCTAAAAAACCTACCCGATGTATCTGAACGATGAACACGCAAAGTCATTCCGCCGGAGATGACAGCACTCCTGCAATTCCAACGACGCAGGACGATTGGGAAACGATGACGTTCGAAGAATTGTTTAGTCGGTCGCGTCCATTCTTGAAAAGCGTGGTCGAGGCCCGTTTGAATGAAAAGCTGCTTCAGCGTGTCGATGCATCGGACGTCGTGCAAGAATCGCTTCTGGAAGTCTTTAAGCGGCTCGACGATTTTCGACGTCGCAAGCCGATGCCGATTCAGAGCTGGTTGCGGGAAACGGCGATCCAGCAACTTCGAATCGCGATCCGTCGCCATCAAACGGCAGAAAGCCGTTCTGTCACTCGTCAAGTTTCGTATGATCGCTCGAGCGTTTTTCGGCTCGCCGAACAATTGACCGCCATCGTGCAGACCGCCGAGAAGCGAATGGAGGAAACGGAGCAAGCGATTCGAACACGGGAAGCACTCTTTCAACTGCCAACGCTCGATCGAGAGATCCTCTTGCTGCGTTACATTAACGGCTTAAACAACCACGATGCGGCTCAAGTCTTGGGCGTAACCGACACCGTCGCCAGCAAACGCCATTGCCGCGCTTTGATACGCTTGCAACAAAAATTGGAAGCATAGTGCGAGAATCGAAAAGATCGAGCGTTTCTACCGATGATGGATTGCGAGGAGGACATGCGTTACATTAACGCAGATTCGTAAAACTCTCCTTGTACGCAGGCGATTCCCGTATGTCTATGATAATGGCCTTGGACCAGGGCACGACAAGTTCTCGTGCGATTCTCTTCGACCACGAAGGGAACATTCGGTCGGTAGCGCAACAAGAGTTTCGACAGATTTATCCGCAGAACGGGTGGGTCGAACATGATCCCGAGGAAATCTGGTCGACACAAATTCGTGTAGCGCGTGAGGTTCTTACCAAAGTCGGGTTGACTTCAAGGGATGTTGCCGCGATCGGTATCACCAACCAACGCGAAACCACTGTCGTTTGGGATCGAGCGACAGGAAAGCCTGTATACAACGCAATCGTTTGGCAAGATCGACGAACGGCAGCGATTTGCGACCGTCTGCGAAGCGAAGGACAAGCCGATCGAATTCAACAAAAGACCGGCTTGATCGTCGACGCGTATTTTTCTGCGACCAAGCTGCAGTGGATACTCGATAATGTTCCCGATGCTCGTGCGAAAGCCGATCGCGGTGAACTCGCCTGTGGCACGATCGACACGTGGTTGATCTGGAAGCTGACAAACGGTCGTATTCATGTAACTGATCCTAGCAATGCATCTAGAACGATGCTGTTCGATCTTTCGAAGGGAGCTTGGGATGATGAGCTTCTGCAATGGATGAACGTTCCAAGATCGATGCTGCCAAAGATCCAGTCGAGCAGTGAAGTCTATGGGGAAACAGCGAAAGAAATTTTTGAAACATCGATTCCCATCGCAGGGATCGCAGGAGATCAGCAAGCAGCCCTCTTTGGGCAGAACTGTCGAAAGCATGGGATGGCCAAGAATACCTACGGTACTGGTTGCTTCATGCTGATGAATGTCGGTACCGTTCCGCCCGTTTCGAAGCATCGATTGCTTTCAACGTTGGCTTGGCAACTAGGTCCGAATTCGAAACCAGACTTTGCGTTGGAAGGAAGTGTTTTTATCGCCGGTGCCGCAGTGCAATGGCTTCGTGATGGACTTGGAATCATTCAGTCGTCTGCCGACGTCGAGGCACTCGCTGCAAGTGTTCCTGACAATGGTGGAGTGTTTCTTGTGCCCGCGTTTGCTGGCTTGGGGGCGCCCCATTGGGACGCTTATGCGCGTGGAACGATTGTTGGGCTTACTCGCGGAACAACCAAAGGGCATATTGCTCGTGCGACACTCGAAGGAATTGCTTTTCAGGTTGCGGATGTGCTGGATGCGATGCAACATGACTCGGGGATAGGTATCCAACAACTAAGAGTAGACGGTGGAGCAGCGGCCAACAATCTTCTTATGCAGTTCCAGGCCGATCTTCTTCAAGCGCCCGTAGTGCGTCCCAAGATTATTGAGACAACAGCTCTTGGAGCTGCTTTCCTAGCCGGTCTTGCTGTAGGGTATTGGAAAGATCTCGGCGAGATCGAATCGATCTGGCAAACAGAACGCGTCTTCGAACCAAAGCTAGCCCAGACCGAGGCGGCTCGGCTGAGAGGACGTTGGAAAGAAGCCTTGGAACGCTCGAAGGCTTGGGAAGAATAGAGTAAGTAACAAAGGCTAATTTGGCGAGAGTCTTTACTTTGGTAGCGGAACGGCGGGAGGCCGCCCGGTTTTAGAACGATAGAATAAACCGACCG
>JANPLJ010000025.1:0-2948 GCA_031426475.1 Pirellulaceae bacterium
GGCCGGTACTACAGATTTTTCCATCACAGGTACGGGCAATATGTTTGGTACCGTAGCATCCACGAGATATATTTATACAACCGATTCAAACACGGTTTTGAGCATCTCTCAGAGTTTCGCTGGAAGCAATCAACCATTCGTTAAAGCGGGTGCAGGCACAGTCTCATTGAACGGGACGAGTAATCAGCTCGGTTTTACTACGGCTCAAAACGTCAACATCGCAGAAGGTACGCTACGCGGAACGTTAACGACGCTTGGTGGTGGCACCGCTGCAGGCGGTGCGTTTACAAACGTAAATCTTTACGGTGGCGTGCTCGAAGTTAGCGGTGGTGGCACCTTGACGCGCGCCCTTGGCACGAATGCTATCGTTGGAACTACGTCAGGAGGTGCCATCAAATGGGATAATAACAATGCAAACCAGCGTGGCGTCGGTGGCTTCTCGGCCATCGGCGGCAACGCAGCGGTAACGCTTGTTACGGCTATCGGAGGAGCAACCGCTTCGGCACCTGTTTGGAATGACTTGGGGTTTGTTCAGAACGGCTACGCGCTGACGATGGGTTCGATCAAGGCCGACAGTCGAATAGATTTCACTAACAGCATCGGGCTCGATAACGGAACTGCGACGACAAATTATTTTGCACGCGAAATACGTGTGACGGATAACACCGGGTCGGCGAATGATGTCGCTCGCCTATCGGGCGTCATCTCGGGCTCCGCCAATGCTGATCTTCTCAAGACTGGGGCTGGCATTCTGGAACTGACTGGAACCAACACCTACGCAGGCAATACGCTGATTCAGCAGGGCACGTTGATTGCAACCAACGGTGCGGCGATTGCGAATACTTCTGCCGTTGTCTTAGCGAATAATGCCGGGGCAACGTTTCAGTTGAACAACAGCGAGACGATCGGTACTCTTTCCGGCGGTGGAACGACAGGAGGCAACGTGACACTACAGGCGAACACGCTCACCGTTGGCGATCAACGAGATAGCTCTTTTGAAGGTGTGATCAGCAGCACGACAAGTGCAGGAGGTGTTGTGAAACAGGGTGCCGGGACATTGTCGCTTACTGGAAGCAACACTTACTCGGGTCTCACCGATGTGCAAGCAGGGACGCTTTCGCTCGGTCGCGTCGGTGGCACGATCGCAGATACTTCCGCTGTTCAAGTCAGCGGTGGAACGTTGGATGTTGCTCAATCCGATACCGTCGGTGCCGTAACGCTTTCGAGTGGAACTATTTCCGGTGCAGGAACGTTGACGGGAAGCTCGTATAGCTTGACGAATACAGGGACGGTCAGCGCCTCGCTGGCCGGAAGCGGCTCGCTCACCAAGTCAGGTGCTGGGACAGCCGTTCTGTCTGGAGCGAACACCTACACTGGCTCGACGACGATCCAAAATGGGACGTTGGAAGTGCAAGGTGGGTCGGCCATTGAGGACACCGCTACCGTTGCTATTGATAACAACGCAGGTGCAGCTTTTAGGTTGGCATCATCCGAAACGATCGGCAGCTTAGTGGGTGGTGGGACAAGCGGCGGAACCGTCGATCTTCAAACCTCGAACCTAACCGTTGGCGACAGCAGCAGTACAACCTATGCGGGCAGCTTTACCGGATCGAGCGGTGGACTGACGAAGACGGGCTCTGGAACGCTAACCCTCGACGGCACCTACGCGAGTGGTGGCTCCGCGAATGTGAATCAAGGAACGCTGCGAATCAACAACAGCTTCACCGGTGCGGTCAGCGTGAATAGCGGTGCGACTCTTGGCGGCAATGGATCCATTTCCGGTGCTGCGACTATCCAGAGCGGTGCAACGCACTCGCCGGGAAGTAGTCCAGCAATCCAAACGTTTACCAATGGGTTAAGTTACGCAGGAAACTCAACGTTCGAATGGGATTTGATCGGCGATACGGAGGCTGGTCGAGGTACAAACTTCGACGGTGTCAATGTTACAGGCGGATCATTGAATATTGATCCTGCGGCGACGGCAAACTTGAGGTTTAATGTGGGCTCGACAGTGAACTTCACGAATTCTTTCTGGTCGACTAGCCGCTCGTGGTTGGTATTTAGCAACGCAAACGCGCCATCGGTAAGTGGCTCGATTTTCGGCAACACAACGGTGTCGCTAGACGGCCTTGGCAATGCTCCTGACGGATTCTTTTCGTGGAGTCTAAGTGGAAACGATATCTTATTGAACTATTCCGCTGTTCCAGAACCAGCCAGCATTGGAGGTGCGCTGGTACTCTTCGGAACTTGGCTGGGACGTCGACGAAAGCCGAGGCCCGTCCGCGCAGCCGAACCGGTAAGCGTTTGATCGAAAATCTGCAGCACGACCAGCTTGCGCAATTCGCGCACGAAGAAGGATGTATTTCAGCAGATTTCCTTACGCAGATCAAAGAGCCTCTCGCGAATGAGAATTTTATTCTGCCAAGTGTTCGTTGTCT
This sequence comes from Pirellulaceae bacterium, assembly GCA_031426475.1. GTDB lineage: Bacteria > Planctomycetota > Planctomycetia > Pirellulales > Pirellulaceae > JAIYDQ01. The sequence continues at coordinate 2,439 of JANPLJ010000025.1, forward strand.
TTTCTCGCCAGCTATAACTCGCGCAAAGAATCCTTCGTGCGTAGCGATCGCTTTGCTGGCCGAAGGGACGCGACTGGTTCGCGCGTTGCATTTTTTCTTGGCTGAATGTAAGCTTAACGCATTCTTAACAAGTCTAGATTCCCAGGATCTGGATTTTTTGCGTGGAATTCGAGCTATGAGCAGCGATTTTTCAGAATATCCGTTGAGCGTTCGTTCGTGGTATCGGCAGGTTGAGCTCCAACGAGTGCAAATCAGAATCGATCCGAATAGTCGCTTCGTTTCGTGGACCGACTACTGCAAGCTTCTCGTTTCAAACTTACAACTTCAGCGAAGTAATCACTTGAGCGCCCGGTTAGTCTGCCTGAACGAACCCGCAACCGGAATAAGCTATTTTATTGAATTCGAGAAGATCGAAGTCTGCCGGTAACGTTTACGAAATAGACTGGGCGATTACGCGACAGGTTTGTTCGCTTGCAAGACAAAAGCGTTCCGCATATCGCTAACCGTTCG
>JANPLJ010000026.1:0-3330 GCA_031426475.1 Pirellulaceae bacterium
GCCCATAGCTATGAAATCGCTTTTCGGGAGCATGAGCCGGATAGACTGGAGCTGGAATGCGGACCAAGTGAGTCATGGTGTCGCCCGTAATCAAATACGAATTGCGACGAAGATATCGTTCCGACAAGACATAATGCCACAGCGGCCGCATATTTTGCGTCCCAAACCAATGCCCCCAATCGTCGCGATTGCGTCCAAACTGAGTCGGCCCCGCTTCGATCTCCATCTCTCCGGTATCGGGACGAAAACGAAAGTCGTTGGTCCCAATTTCGAGCGAACTTCCATTTCGTTTCGAATGAAGCGGAGTCGCGGCGCTACGGTGCAAACCGGGTGAGCCGGATGCGACGTAAACCCAGTTGTCCAAGCCCCAACGCAATCCGTTCGGACGAAGTTGCTGGTTTCCTTCATTCAACCCTTCGATCAACACTTCGCGATAGTCAGCGCGTCCGTCATTGTCATCGTCGCGCAGGAAAAGAAGCTCCGGCGCGGCAGTTACGATAACACCGTCTCGCCAAGTCAAGATGCCAGTTGGAAAACTAAGTCCATCTGCGAAGAGCGAACTCTTCTCGTAATAACCGTCGTGATTCTCGTCTTGAAGCAATCGAACACGTCCGCCTGGTTTTCCGTTCCCATCCATTCCGAGCGGATAGTCCGCCATCTCGACTACCCAAAGTCGACCGCGTTCGTCCCAGTCGAACGCGACCGGATCGAGAACATTCGGTTCTGCTGCAACGATCTGAGCTTGAAAGCCCGACGGCAATCGAAGGTGATTCAACGATTCTTCTGGAGTCATTGCAGGTTGAGACGAAAGCACAGGCTGAACGTTGTTTGCGGGATTGTTTACGGTTACGACCGCAGCTCCATTGGGACGCCCCGATACCGCGAAGATCTGTTCGATTTCGCTCGACTTGAGGACACGGTCAAAGAGCGAGACTTCGTCGATCTTTCCTTCGAGACCAAACATCCCATCCGAACGTCCACCGACAAATAGATCGTCGCTATTCAGCGAAACGGTATACGTCGCCTTGAAATTGATTTCAGGAATGGGATTCCCATTCACATGAACACGGACGTCGTCTCCTTGACGCACCAAGACGATGTGATGCCAGCTTCGCATCTTAAGCACCGATTTTCCGACTTCCAATTCCTTTCCGTTGAAGAAGACAATCTTGCCTTGCGAATTCTTATGCGTTCCTCCGATGCCGAGATGGTCACCCTCTTGATTGCCGGCGGTTCCGCGAGAAAAGAAATAACCGGTGATCGGTCTCGAATCGATTGGAAAGCCGTTCCAGATCCAGAGCGAGACGCTATAGTCGCGTGACAAGTTTTTGATCGTTGAATGCAATCGACCGCCGGCAAAATGGATGCAACGATTGATCTGTGTGCCAGAAAATGGATTCGGAAGATCAGGAATCGCCGAAGCCATATCGCGATCGGGTTTGCTCCCGACTCCCGGTAAATGGTAAGCAACCCCCATCTCGAACGCAGCGTTAATCTTGTTCTCACTTGCATCGTAAGCGGTGGCTGGAGCGATCTCATTCAATCTCCAATACGCCCTGGGCTTCAACGCCAGAACATGTTCCGCAGCCATTGCATGCGTTTCCGTCGGAGCCACTCGCGTCGTGCGCGAAACTTCTTCCAGCAACGACACGACAGCTTCGACAATTTTCGGTTCCGCTTCGACTTCCAAACCGGCGGTACGACTCGGCCAAGTCGTGTAACCACCCAAAAAATGCTGCTCTGGAGGCGGGATATAACCGTCGGCGCCATTCGCAAGTTCCAAATTCATCGTGAGAGCAAGCGGACTTTGCGATTTGATTTTCAATCCGGTGATTCCAAACACTTCGTTGGGAATGGCGGCGATTCCCAGTTCTCCGATGCGGGCTGCCTGCAATATTAACTTCGACTCTGGGTGCTCGTGAATCCATTCCGCCTGCATCGCATAGACTTCAGGGCGAGTCTTTGGCAACGCGTCGCCTCGCTTCATATTCAGTTCCTTTGCCCAAGCCAAACGCTGCTCATCTGGAAGTCGTCTTTTCAATGTAAGCTCGCGCTGAGCCATCGCGATTGGGACCGACGTATGATAGGAAATGCCGCTTGTCGCCTTGAGTGTTTCGTTGACGAGCGCCTTCGCATAGGCGACGGCGTCCGATTTGGGCTCGGGGCCTCGATCGACGTCGTAGGTACGTAAATGCAGGTCGCCGCTGGTCCCTTGCGACATGATTCCTACAAAGGGACGTTCTGACGATTTTTTCGCAGCGGCCGCTTCCAATTCCTTAGCGTAGATTCCAAAATAGTCAGGGTGTATGCCCTCTCCGCTTCCGTAGTAGTGCATCGAGAAATTGGCGAGCATCGCAAGTGGTGTTCGATCTGAGCGCACCATGCTGAGCACGGTAAGCGCCGGATCCTCGGGGCCTGACGGTCCAACGTAGTCGCCCAACGGATTGGGATGCATCATCGCTCGAACGGTGCGTTCACCAAACGGATCCAAGTCGATCTTGTCGCTCCGTTTTATCCAACGACGATTGTTCGTATAGTCCCAAGCATCGATCACCGCCCAACCTGCCATCGCCGGTTCCAGATTGGAATTCGCCTCGACGATCGACCGCACAACTTGCGGGATCATTTGGACGGTGTAGTCGCGATCCTGCATGGTGCCCAAACAATAGTCCATCACGCTCGGTGCTGAATGAGTATGTGTCGCTGCAATCAAGATGCGGTCTGTTCGAATTCCTGTTCTGGAAGACGCTTCTTCCTTGATAAGATCGCATACTTCACGCGGAATCATGCATGAATCGACGATCACCACCGCCAGTGAATCGCTCTCGTTCTTAACGACCAAGCTACGAGCATAAAGTGGCGCGGTGACTCGATCAGTAACCTTCGAAATGAAACCGCCATTCTGGATCACCGGGAGTCGCTGCGGAGAAATGTCGACCTTCGCCGCGCCCGCTCGAAATGACGACGAAGACGTTGAGGTCTCTGCGAACACGCGATTAATTTCGCCGTAGTGGATTAGCACCCCTGCAGCAAAACTTAGAACTACAAGTCGGACCATGGTTATACTCGTCGAAGGCGCTCTATCGGAGCTACGTAAGGATTGAGAAGGGCAATTCCAGGAAGGGTAACGGCGGGAAGGCGGTTACGTCATAATATAGTCGTTTGCGCTCGCTCCCAGGCTCCAGGATCGCTCGGTCCCAGGCTCCAGCCAGGGAACGCACTGGCCCGGAGGCTCCGGCCGCCCCAGCTGCTTGCGACAGTATCATGTTCAGCAGGCTGGAGCCTGCAATTCAGTGGGTTCCCAGGCAGAGCCTGGGAACCAGATGCTGA
>JANPLJ010000027.1:0-2622 GCA_031426475.1 Pirellulaceae bacterium
GCGATCGGTTCAGAGGGACCGGCGGAAGAACGGTGATACGACGACTATCGCATCGCGAGTACGAAAGGACGTTGGCGGTTTTGCTTGCGTGTCGCATCGATACACTGGGACTGACCTCCGAATTCCCAAGTGAAACGACAAAGAATCATATCGATCATATCGGCGCGGATATGAAAGCGTCCGGCGTTCTCTTGGATCAATATTTCCAAGCCGCCAATCGCTTGGTCGAGATGCGACTCAACAAACCGAGCGTCTCTCCGCAAACTTGGAACTTTCACGATCATTTCGTCCAATATGAAGAGCTCGAAGGACCGCACAGGTCGGTTTTTAACAACAAGTATCTATGCCTCTACGAACAACCCAACACTGACACACGACAAGGTGGCTACGGTCATATCGAAGACTTTCTTACCGGTGTTCCGGTTTCGGGGTTATACGACATCGAAGTCCATGCGCAAGCCATGCACCGAGACACCCATTACGACCCCAAGATTTTCCGCATCGACTTTACCGAACCCTTTCAGTTGGCTATCGTTCCGGGCGACATCACGAAAGGGCATATTCACTATCCGCAAGCCATCGAACCTAAACTCGGCCAAGTGATCGTACCGGACGAGGAAGCCGAATGGCTTCGCTTTCGTGTCTGGTTGGAAGCCGGTCAAACGCCCCGTTTTATCTTTCCGAACGGCCCCTATGAATCGCGAGCCTCGGTGATCGAAACCAACAAACGATACGCTGAAGAACTAGAAATCGATGGAAAAAAAGTTAATGGAGTCGATCGATCACATCTACTTCGACGCGGCAAGCTTCCGCATATCCGGATCGATGAGATCAAGATTCACGGTCCGCTTACGCAACCGGAGGGAACTTCAGAAGAGATCGCGGTCTTCGGGCCAGGTGGTTTTCAGGCAGACAAGGCTCTCGATCAGTTGACGGCATTTGCTCGACGCGCGTATCGACGACCACTCGATCAAGCGGATGTTGAGAAGATTAAAAGGCTCTATTCGAAGCGACGGGACGAGGGAGCGACCGAGCGTCAAGCCGCTCTCGACACCATCAAAATGATTCTGTGTTCCCCTGCCTTCCTCTTCCTTACCGAAGGAACTCCTGACGACGAGACTTTGTTGAGACCGTATGACTTGGCCTCGCGCTTGTCGTATGCAATGTGGGCTCAACCTCCCGACCAGGAGCTGGACGCTCTTGCAGAGTCGGGCAAGATCATGGAGCCGTCGGTCTTGAAGCAACAGGTACAACGCATGTTGACCGACGAGCGATCCGAGGCCTTCGTCAATGAATTTGTCGACAGCTGGCTCAATCTACGCGATATCGGATCATTGCCGCCGCCGCGACAATCTGCGAGCGAGTATTACGCACAAGACTTGCCTTCTTCTATGAAGCAAGAAGCTCGGCTCTTCTTTGCCAACCTCTTAAAATCCAACGGTTCCATCACCGATTTTCTCGACGCGGATTATACGTTTGTCGACAAGAAGCTGGCCTCGCTATATCAGTTGCCCGAACGTGAGACGATCCGCCTTGCTGATGGCTTCTGTCGAGTGGAGCTTCCTGACAAACATCAACGCGGTGGCGTATTAGGAATGGCCGGAGTCTTAACGGTGAGTGCCAACGGAGTCGACACTTCACCGGTCACGCGCGGAGTATGGGTCATGGAAAACCTACTTGGGACCCCGCCACCGCCTCCTCCCGACGTGGTCCCCGCCATCGATTCCGACGTCAAGGGTGCCACGACGATTCGAGAGCGTTTGGCCAAACACAGTGCCGACCCGGCTTGCTTTGTTTGCCATCGCAAGATTGATCCGATGGGTTTCGCCCTAGAAGCCTTCGACCCGATCGGCCGCCGCCGCGCCAACTATCCCAAGACAAACGGTTCTTCGGAAGGACTCAAAGTCGACACGACGGGAACATTTCCGTCGGGCGAACAGTATTCGGGTTTTGCTGACTTCAAAATACTTCTCACGGCGCAACGCAGCCATGCATTCAAGCGTCATTTGATAGAGACCCTTCTCTCGTACGCGACCGGTCGATTGATGGAACGAGTCGACCGCTACGATATCGACGATATTCTCGAACAAGTCGAAGCCGATCACAATGGACTGCAAACCGCAGTCGTCGCATCCCTCACCAGCCGGATATTCTACTCCAGATAGTTTCGATGCTCCGTGAACCGATCTGAGGCAAGATACCTTGCGAACGATATCAAACCCGAGAATCGGTAAGCGTATGATTATGTCTTCGCTTTTAAGAATAAAACCTCACCCCGTTTGACCCAGCCTCGCATTAACTGAATACGAAACCAACCTTCTTCGTTAGGTGGATTCACACGCACTCCCGAACGATCCCCGAGTTCCTTGAGATCGTAGTGGCCCCAGGTCTTGCCTAAGTCTGGTGAGAACAAAATGCCACATTGGTCTGGATCAGCATTGCCGTATTTAGGTGCGACGATGGTATTGCCATGGATCGTCATCGCGGCCATTTCGTATTCGACAGGGTAAACCAGCGTGTGCTTGAGCTTGTTCGCTAGGTCGATCGGATCACAGCGAAAGATTCCGCGATCGTATTTCTCGAGGTCAGGCTTGGGGCCGTTCGCGTCGGCGACCCAATAGA
>JANPLJ010000028.1:0-7744 GCA_031426475.1 Pirellulaceae bacterium
CTGCTAACTTGCCAAAAACAGGGTTGCTCTTGAGAGAATTGAGTCGAAATCAAATCATCGAGCATTTGACCGATTGCGTTGCTGTCTTCGATCGACGCCCAAGATGAATCGCTTGTTCGAAACTCAACGGGAGTTGCCTTATGCTGGTCGTTCGGCATGCGCCAATGAATCGATCGAACGGGACCAACGAATTGACGCGTTGAGGATTCCACCAGCGAGGCTTTGAGTCCGCTATTCCCGATATCGATGACACCGAAGTAAGGTGCAGCGTTCATGGGTGATCAAAGGCTCTTTTGTTCGCTGAGCATCTTTGCAATCTGCGTTGCCAGCTGATTTAAGCCTTGTCCGGTAACGGCGCTGATCAGCAGCAGATCATCGCGACCTAAATCATTCTTGAGCGTTTGGAAAACATCGGATGCGCCAGGCAATTCGGCCTTCGTTACGGCGATCAGTTCAGGACGCGTCCCAAGTTCTTCGCTGTACTGGACCAGTTCGTTTCGAATGGCATGATAGTTCGCAATCGGATCCGATTCGTCCATCGGCATCGGTTCTACCAGATGAACAAGAATCCCAGCTCGCATAATATGCCGAAGAAAATCATGGCCAAGACCAACGCCTTGAGACGCTCCTTCGATGAGCCCCGGAATATCAGCCATGACAAAGGTACGGTCGATATCGAGCGAAACCAATCCGAGATTCGGATACTTTGTCGTGAATGGATAGTCCGCAATTTCGGGACGAGCCTTTGAGAGACGACTCAGAAGCGTACTCTTGCCGGCATTCGGTTTTCCGACAAGCCCGACGTCGGCAATGGTTTTTAGCTCCAAAACAATCCGACGCCGCTCGCCCTCACTACCACCGGTCGTATCCCGGGGGGCTTGGTTCTGAGCTGACTTGAAATGCGTGTTTCCCCAACCACCTTTTCCGCCACGCGCGGCGATGATCTGGGCAGCGGCCGCATCTAGATCACGAAGTACGATTCCGTACTCATGGTCAATCAAGACGGTTCCTGGCGGAACATTCAATATGAGATCTTGGCCGTTCCTGCCGTGGCAATCTTTGCCCAAACCAGGAGCACCAGGGGCCGCACGCCATTGTCGTTGGTGAGCAAACTCGGTTAAGGAATTGACACCTGGGAGAGCACGAATGATGACGCTTCCGCCAGCCCCGCCATCGCCACCGCAAGGTCCACCGCGTGGTACGTGCTTTTCTCTACGAAAGGCCATGCAGCCATTTCCGCCGCGACCCGCAATAATTTCTATTTCAACGCGATCAACAAACATGCACTAAGCTGATGCTAAAGGTCGGACGTTGATACGTCGACCTTCTTGATCGAAATACACGTTGCCTTCGACTAACGCAAAAATCGTAAAGTCGTTGCCGATACCAACATTATGGCCAGGATGCCACTTTGTACCGACTTGGCGAACCAAGATGTTACCTGGGAAAACCAACTCGCCGCCAAATTTCTTGACGCCGCGTCGTTGAGCATTACTGTCGCGTCCGTTGCGGGTCGAGCCCTGACCTTTTTTATGTGCCATTTGTTCGATACTTCTCTTGGAAACTCTGATTCGGTACGGACCAAATCCTATCGATAAATCCACTGGTAATCAAGGCGTTTTTCGAGCCCAAACTGCTTTAGAATGTGAATTTGCGTCGAATTGTCAAGAAAAGCGGGGACTCCCAACCGAATTCGGTCCTCGGATTCGGCGATCGTATCGCCTGGGCGCCAGAAATGAAGCTGAAGCGTTTTCCGCTGAAAACTCCTGATCCCTTGGTCGTCCAACTTGAGCCGATATGCGTTGGTGAGTCCTTTTACGTGGACGATGAAAAAATCGGTTCTCGGATCAACGTCTGTCCAAGTGGCGACACCCCAAACCGACCGATCTTCGTCATCCAGGCTTGGCAAGATCTCGCGTCGGGCAATCTGAAACGTATCGAGAATCGGTTTTCCAATTCGTTCGCGCTGGGCGATGGCCGGCAATACCGAACTCAGTATTCTGGAATCTTCTTCCACCCCGGTTTGCGTATTGACCATGATAAATCGCGGCAAAAATCGGACGGACTTGAAAACCACTTGCCGCGGAGCTTTGGGAATCAACGCGTCTTTTTGGCTTTCATCCAGATCCGGCTGTAAATCCCCTCCAACGTATCGAAGGCGATAAATCAAATACCAAACCAGCTTTTTCTGCGTTGCGCCATTTTTCTCGGTGATCGCGGCTTCAATGGTGCGCATCGGCTTAAAAGAAAACTCGAGCGACCAGATTGGATGACGCAAAGTGACGCCGCGTCCCATTTCGATCAGCGTCTCGCTAGGTGAAGCGAAATGGGGTGAGCCTCCCTCGAAATCAGGTGCAGCCCACTCCAGCTCGGGATGCTTTTTCACATAATCCAAATCCAGCGGGCCGATCGCCGTATCTTCGGCGTTCTGGTCGGGCTCAACAATGGTGAGGACGCCTGGCGCAAGTTCTCTGGCCGCAAGAGGTTGCGGATTCGAAGCAGCTGGAACGCTAATTCCTCTTGGGATTTGCGGAGCGCTGGAAACTGCAGGCAGATTTCCTTGCCCCCAAGCCAGACTGCCGACTCGATCTCCCGCTCCAAATATCCCTAACCCAACTAGTAAAAGACAGCCAAAGCTTCGTCCGCAATAGTATTTCGACATAGCAAAAATGGCTGGCAGGTCAGATTTCAACGCTCGGCAACGGTTCACCAATTTAAACAGCGGATTCGACAAGTATAGTTAAGCACATCGATTGAGGTCAACGAAGTTCCGCGATTTTAGCCGTTGGAAATACTCGAATGGCGTACATTTACGCCCCACGGCATGGTCTTGATCTCAAAATGCAGTAACTTCGCGACTCGCGCCATGGAAGTCGATCGTACCGGGAAGCATCTTTTTGTAAATTACGCAGGCTTATTTGGTTACACTAAGCTTGACGTATATGCAACAAACTATGCGGTGGCCATTCCGTCTGTTCCCGAACCGTCAACGGGTGTTATCTACGGCCTGGGCTTGATATTGGCTGCCGTTCGCGTCGTGAACCGTAGATCGAGAATGCGATCCACGCTGGAGTCAATCCCGCAGTAACTCGCTGGTAGCACGGCATCACGCGATGCGATCATGCCGATACAAGTTGGCTGGACGAGCTGGGACCAAACAGCACTCAAGCCCGGCAATGGCGTTTGCTGGCGACAGTGCCGGTTACGCCCAAGAGCTGAGCGGCATCATCGTTTACACGTTTGCGTACCGTAACAAAAGGATTTCTAGTTGAAGCGCAAGCCATCTGGTTCCGCAGAGTATTCTCGCACTTCACCGGACGGCTCGCGCCGTTCCGCTACCAAAGTCAGTGGCATTGAGCGCTCACCCGTAGCCGAAGTCGTCAGAATTCGGACGCAGCTCGAAAGACGATGTTTGCTGCGCTTCCTCCGAAGTCTTACGACATCGTTTACGAATTGGAACCCAAAACTTCAAGTTGGGCAAAGCACTACGTAGGCAACACAACCCTACAACTGGTACCTCGGCCGGGTTGGCTCTCAAACTCTAACACGCCTCCTAAGCCTGCCAGGACATTGCGCGTTAAGAAAACGCCCAATCCCATTCCTTGGCCGACTTCTTTGGTCGTGAAAAAAGGTTGGCCGATTCGGCGAAGAACGTCTTCATCCATGCCCGATCCTCGATCGATAATGGTGATAACCCAAGCTTTATCTTTACGTTCGAGATGCAAAGCAACCTTGGCAGTCGGCTCTGACGCATCGAGCGCATTCTGAACCAAATTTCGGATTGCTTGGGTCACCGCTTGTAGAGGCAGCTGAATCGATTCGTGCCGCAATGCAGGTTCAATAATGACTTCGACGCGTTCCGGCTGACGCATTGGACTCAGTGTCATCTCAACCAGCTGCATCCCGGAAACCAGATGCATCTTTTCGGCGGCAGCTTCGCCTGCTCCGCTCTTCATCCGCTGGAGTACTTCTCGGCAACGATCAAGCTCACTGCGAATCAGCTCGACATCGCGCCGAATCGAACTTGTCGCATCACTCTTTTCGAGCTTTCTCGACAACTCCTTGGCGACGACAGCAATCGTCGACAACGGAGACGCCAATTCATGGCCTGCACCAGCAGCCAACGTCGCGAGCGACTCAAGTCTTTGTGCCGCCTCCCGCTGTTCTTCTGCTTCGGCAAGCCGACTTTCGCTCCGTCGAAGTTCTCGAACTAAAAATGTCATGAAGTATGCCACGACCGTAGAGCACGTTGTGATCGCGATCAAGACTCCCTGCTTGGGGACTGAAAAGAAAGCTAGCTCCGGTTCGAAATTGATGCCAAGCCGAAGTAGTGCCGGCGCGTAAAAAAGTAAAAAGGTCGTGCACAAAACGGTTAGCACCGCCAACGACCAAGTCCACGGAGGTGAGAGAAGCAAGCCTCCGACAACAATATTTGCCAGATAGAAACACGAGAATGGATTCGTTGCTCCGCCAGTGTAATAGAGCAAACCAGTCAAAATCAGAATGTCGAGAATTAACAATGATCCAAGCCACCCGCCGTTGACCGTGGGTGCATGCGTCACCGTAGAATCGCTCGTCGCGCTCGCATTCTGTTCGTGGTATTTGCGTCGGGCTCGCGACACAAAATACATGCACACGAGATTGCTGGCCGTGGTTACGGCGATCAAGCCGACAAGCGGCGCGAGCGGCAAAGTGATCCTCAACCCCCAGTGAGTGATCCCGATTGCCAACCACTGCCCGATAACAGCAACCCATCGTAGCTGGATAAGCCAAACAGCCGTCTCGACGGTCGGATGTCCAGAAAGTCGAGGGTCTGTCAAGCGGCGTTGCTGTTCCACGCGTCAGGGGCTCTTCCACAACAGATTGTTGACTGCGTTTCTGAAATACGGACACTCTCCGTAGTAATCTCGTTCACTGTGCGTACTTCCGATTTGTTTCCCACAATCATACTGCTTGATGCGATCGCTTCCAATCAGAGGTTCTGTCGATCGAGGGTTGGCGACTCCTTCAAAACCTGCAAAACCTGCAGCGATCGGGCTCGCAATCGAATCGATAAACCGGAATCGCCTTAAAATCGGATCTTTTGAATTGTATAGGTTGACAAGTTGGTCAACGCTGTTCATCGCGTTTCGGTGCCGACCATTCGCCTGTAACCAGTCGCGATCGACTGCCGGTGCAACCAGACTGACTCGATACGGCGCATGCGGACCACTCGGGGGAAGAATCGGGGTGCCGGGAAGCGTCCCGCCTCCATCGAGATGCAAGGCCCCCGTGACGGTTCGCGCTCCGAAGGAGAAACCAAGCAACGATACTCGCTCGGAAGTGGCGGTGACCATTTGTAGCAACGATGCCAAGTAGTAGGCTTCGGCATCCGCACATTGAGCGTTTTGACGTGTGTCCTGAATAATCCGATTGTCACGCTGGCTTGGCCAAGAAAGCATCAACAATCGGTAAGGCTCGGACGAGCATCTATTCAGATGGCTGTTGATGATTCGAACGCGTTCGCGAGCATTATCGCGTTCCATAAAATTACCATGTACGTAGATAATCGTCAGTGGAACGATTCCATTGACAGACGTCGCTCCTGTCGCTTCTTCGATCGTCCTCCGCTCCCAGCGACATCCCGACCAATGGTGAACCTCAAACGGTATCGGGTTGGCGACCCGGCATGCCGAGCAAGGCAGATGGCGTGTGCTGATTTCCCAAACTTCACCACCGCAAATCGTCGTGGCCGATTGGGCAAGCCCGCGAGAGCTGACGGTTGCAAGGAAAAAAACGATTGAAGCTATAATGGCACGATGCACGAACGAATCAATTCCATGAATTGAACCAGTCATGCCAATCGCAAATCGGTTGGAATCGTTTGTGAAAAAAGTCATAGTGCGTCTTACAGTTGCTCGCGAAACCTTGGAAAAGCAACGCAAAGTGATTCCTGAGCGTCGCGAGCGTTCATCTTAGTTCCTTTATTCGGCCAAACAGCAAAACTTAAAAAGTTCTGTTGAAAAATCTCAACATGTTTCGTTTGCACCACACATAACGTGTCGTAGAGTTGTGCATTGGAAACGTGACTTTAGCGGTTGCGGTCTTTTTGCGACCCCCAACCATTTGGCGATAGGTTTTGAAACGCTTTGTTGGAGATAGTGTGATGAAACGAACAAGTTTAGTGGCAGCCTCAATTCTACTTGCCTTCACCGGTTGTACGTGCGGTCAAGGCTGGCGCCCCAATATTCTTGGACGCTTGCACGATAGAATTCACGGAACCAATGTTGGCGCTCCGTGTGCCAGCGGTGGTTGTGCATCAGCCCCCATGATCGCTGCCCCAGCGATTGCAGACGCAGGTTGCGAAACCTGTGGTAACGGCGTACAGCGATTGGGATACGAAGGCTACGAGAGCCATCCAACAACGTCCTACGGAGGGGAAGTGCTCGGCAACAATTACGGTGGCGTTGTCCACAGTTCGCCTGTCAATAGCGGAGAATTTGTACCCGCCGCTCGCGTTCAATAAGCTCGATGCCTGCATCGTTCGGCCACCATCGGACTCCGATGTTCCGCCCGCGCAGTCGTTGAGTTATAGGAATCGGGCATGGATGCCTGACTCCCGGTACATGGAATCACCCGATGGTAGACCGACTCGAGTAAGTCGATATAATAGCGGTTTTGACAACCGATGTTTTTTCGACAAATCGCAAGATGCGATCAGAGAAGGGCCTACCATGCAGTATAGCTATACCGAACTCTCGAAGATGATCGACCATTCGTTGCTTAATCCGACTCTGACGGAACAGCAAATGGAAGCCGGTATCCAGCTTGCCTTGGCATACGACGTCGCTAGCGTCTGTATCATGCCCTACTATCACAAACGTACCGTTGAGTTACTGGCGGGAAGCACGGTCAAGCCGAGTAGCGTCGTCGGGTTTCCTCACGGCGGACACACTACCAAAACCAAACTCTATGAAGCCGAGCAGCTGATTGAAGATGGTTGCGTAGAGCTGGATATGGTCACCAACATTAGTCGAGTGGTCAGCGGCGACTGGCCCTATGTGACCCGTGAGATCGACGAGATCATCAAACTATCCCATGCTGCCAAGCGACAAGTCAAAGTGATCTTTGAGAACTGCTATCTGAATGAAGAGCAAAAGGTTCGACTTTGCAAAATCTGTTGCGAACTCGGTGCAGACTGGGCTAAGACAAGCACCGGGTACGGCACGGGCGGTGCGACCATGGAAGACTTGCAACTGATGCTCGACAATGTAACAGCGCCTGTTCAAGTCAAGGCCGCCGGCGGTGTTCGAGATTGCGATGCACTCATCAAAGTCAAACAAATGGGCGTCACCCGAGTCGGTGCTTCGCGAACCCCCGAAATGTTGGACGAAGCCCGACGAAGATTGGATCTCGCCCCCATCAAACTCGCATCCGCCTCGCCGCAAGTCACCGGTTATTGATCCTCAAGCAACTACGCTAGCTACGCTTCGTCCAACTTTAGATTTCGGGTTTCAATTCGTAGCCGATGTCGTAAGACTTCGGAGGAAGCGCAGCAGACATCGGCTTTCGAGCTGCTTCCAAATTCTGACGAATTCGGCACCCACCCTAAGATCTAAGTTGGATGAGGCACTAGTGCTTTTGCGATTGTAAAATGCACAGATGACTTTCTAGATCGAGTCGCTATCGTTTGCGAGCAATCCTGTGCGACTGTCGAGAACCTCGTTAAGACCGAGTTGGCGGTAGAGCTCTCGCATGCTTTCAC
>JANPLJ010000029.1:0-3244 GCA_031426475.1 Pirellulaceae bacterium
GACGATAAATACAAACTGACGGGACTCATCACGATCAAAGACATCGACATGATGAAGCGATACCCAACGGCATGCAAAGATACCTTGGGAAGACTTCGAGTCGGTGCGGCGATTGGAGTGCATGATCTGGAACGAGCCGAACAGCTTATCAAGCGAGGAGTCGACGTTTTAATCGTCGACAGTGCGCATGGTCATTCGGCGAACGTACTGGATACAGTCCGTCAACTGAAGCGTCAGTGGGATATCGATGTGATCGCTGGAAATGTTGCCACCTTCGAGGGTGGACGCGATCTCTCGAAAGCTGGCGCGGATGCAGTCAAGGTTGGCATCGGACCGGGATCGATTTGCACAACGCGAGTCATCTCGGGAGTCGGTGTCCCCCAAATTACAGCCATTTATCAAACAACGAAAGCTTGCCAAGCAGCCGGGATTCCAACGATCGCGGATGGCGGAATTCGCTACAGTGGTGACATCACGAAAGCGATTGCTGCCGGAGCGAACTGTGTGATGATCGGTGGACTGTTTGCGGGGTTAGCGGAGAGTCCGGGACGAACCATTCTTTATCAAGGCCGAACATTCAAGGCCTACCGAGGGATGGGTTCGCTCGGAGCGATGGTCAAAGGAAGCAGTGAGCGGTACCGACAATCGAACAATGATCAGCTGTCGAAGCTGGTTCCCGAAGGGGTCGAAGGTCGTGTCCCATTCAAAGGTCCGTTGGCCGATTATGTTTATCAGTTAGTGGGTGGCCTTCGGGCCGGAATGGGGTACTGCGGTACTCGAACGATCGAAGAGCTTCGCAAGGACGCGAAGTTTATCAAAATCTCCCCCGCCACTGTGCGAGAGAATCATCCTCATGATATTGCGATCACACAAGAATCACCCAACTACAGCCCCGACCTCGGTGGCGGGAGCGAGAATAGCTAAACGACGAGCGATGCTCGCACTCTTTCTTGCCATAGGTGGCAGCCAGTCCACGATGGCGCAACAAGGCTGGGCACCACAGTCTTTTATTCCGGACCCTCAAGCTCGTCCTCTTTCTAGTGCACCAGCAACACCATCCAACCGACTTCGCGGTGATTCGCCAACCAACTCCGACAAACCCGTTGTTTTGCGATGGCGCAGTCAGACGCAAACGCAGCAACTCGGGACGGCATCCAATCATGCTGTCTTCGAAGACGCCCCCGCCGCGCCATCGATTCAACAACCTGTAGCATCGGTCTCGCGAACAGTTCCCAATCCGGTAACACCGGCCGCGAATTGGTCCGATCGAAGTTCATCGAACAGCAGTCGAATTGTTCGAGCCGTCGTCGAGCCCGAGCCGTTTCACGATCGGTGGAATGATCGAAACAATTCGTCTTCTTCTGTTGTACCTGCTCAATTCGATGTTCCACCCTTGGCTAGGCCCGGGGCGGAAGCTCCGAAAGATCTTTTCGAGTCAAACTTGCTACCTGCCAAGGAAGAATTGCCTCTCAAGGAAAATCTACCTCCAAGTAATAATGGTATGCGAAGTTTGATCGAACCGGACTCGCCAGACTCGTCCGACAAGCCGCTCAATCCTTTCCCTCCGAAAACATCGCGAGACGAACTCGATCTTTTTTCAGACGACAAAGCGTCGGAGAAAGATCGCACGCCGTCTCCATCCGATATGGATCTCCCGCCACCCAACTTGAGGCGTTCGAAGAGCGACGAGTCGACACCGTCGAAGCCTAGGTCGACGAAGCGTTACGATGTGAAGTGTGACGACGTTCGCGATCGCGCATTGTCTGCCAATATCGATAAGATTCAGTTGGATATCGCTCCAAATTTTGGCGTTGGCCCGAAAGACAAACAGTCGCCTGAAGAAAAACGCGAAAGCTTCGCCAAGTCCGCCCCGTATCGACCTTGGTTCGATCAGACCGGCACTCAGATAGCAGACGGACGCCTGGTCGACTTCGCTTACAACGAGGTCGTCATCGAAACCCAGGGGGGGATTCGCAGTTCGATTCCGCTACGAAAACTGAGTGAGCCAGATGCTACTTATGTTTTCGAAGCGTGGGGACTTCCGATGACTTGTTCGCTCGGGTCCGAACAAATCGCCGCCCGAGTTTACGAACCAACCACGGTCGCTTGGAAAGCATCTGGACTCTGCCACAAGCCGCTGTACTTTGAAGAAATTCAGCTCGAGCGCAGTGGACACGAGTATGGACCGATTATTCAACCCGCCATTTCAAGTGTCCACTTCTTCAAGAATATCGCCTTCCTGCCTTACAAAATGGGAATCAATCCGATGACGGAATGCCAGTACTCGCTCGGACACTATCGGCCGGGAAATTGTGCACCGTGGAGCATCGAACCGATCCCGCTCAGCCTTCGTGGCGCAGCGGCTCAAGCGAAAATCATCACGGGTGCAGCGTTGGTTCTGCCTTAGTGAGGAATGGAAGGAATCGAGCGCCCCATTGGGCAACGCTGTCGATCTAGAAAGTTTCTGTGCGCATTCCTATTGACTTTTGGGGGTAGCGATAACTAATTTGGGAGTAGGTGGAGGTTCGAAGGAATTTACACGAGGACTCCCAAATGGGTTACGAGTATTCGGCTTCACATGATCCGGTGTCCAAGACATTGGAACGCTTCTTTTGCGGGTTTGCTGAACATATTTTTCACGCGCGATTGGGCATCGCGGATACCGAATTGGTGACCTATATCAGCGATTTGCTGATCCGATTCACGAAGATGGAATCGATGCACCGTATCCGACAACTGAATGGTCGTCCTGCGACGGAAGTCGTAGGTATGATGGCTGAGGCGGAACAGCGAATCGGAATTGCGAAGCGAGAAGTCCATCGTCACATCGGCGATTTCGCATTGTTCTGGACCGGACTATATCCCGAATCGCTTCGCGAACTGCAAGGTCCCGACCGACGCGATCAATTCGTCAGCTACTGCCATCAAGGCAAACGAGCTTATGAAATCGCCAGCGAAATCGAGCCGGATTCCGAGGTACTTGCCCCCTGCGCTTTATTAAAGCGACTCAGCGATCAGTTTGAAATGTGCGCTTACGGATTGCGGGAGGTTCGACGACAGTGGGAATCGCCCGACGACGATCCGTCGGCTGGTGCACTGATTCTCTAGCGTTACTTTCCAACGAGTAGAACTACGGGGTGTTTCTGTGAGACGCGAAGTGATACGAATCTCTCCACCCTCTCCCCCGGCTTTGCGGGGGAGAGGGCTGGGGTGATGAAAATCTTAAAGAACATCGTAAACCTTT
>JANPLJ010000030.1:0-5970 GCA_031426475.1 Pirellulaceae bacterium
TTCCAGGAAGCTGCTTTTCGAGTTTCATTTGATAGTCGACAACGACTTCACCCCCGAGAAACACCCAGGTCAGTTCTTCGCCAAATTGCCACGTATGGATAGGAGCTGGATACGATTCCGGTAAGCGCCCCTTCTCGGTCCATGTCTTTGTCATTGCTTCCGACCAACGTTGATTGACTGCCTTCGAATCCGTCGACATCGCTTTCAATTGCTCACGTGTGGGCAGTTCCGGTACGAGCCCAGCGTAGCCGAAATGTCCAATCGGAAAGTCGGTCAGCAATTTCATGTCTTTGGCAAAAGCACGCTCTACAGCCGAGACGATTTCCGAGGCATGGCCTTTTGCGTTGTCGTAGTTAGTTCGCGGATTCGGATTGGCGTCGGCACCGCAACCGATCGTCGCAAGGACCGTTGCTCCTGGGTACTCTTTCTCAAGTTCTGTTGCCGCCAATCCAGCCCAATCGCCACTCACTTGGTTAAAATCGCCACCCATGGTCGTGCAATGGCAAGCATACATAAAGACGACACCACGAAGCTTCCCCTTGGAATCTGTCGCACGAAGTACTCGAACGCGGTGATCGACTGGCCCATCGGATTGGATTCCAAAACCTGACCACATACCTTCTTTCAGTACTCGGCGATTGACTGCGAAGCTTGCTTGATCACCGCCTAAAGACAAGCTACCTAGCTGACGATCGCTCATTGCGAGATCGACGGCCGCCTTGACATTTTCGATCATTCGATCGGTATTGCGATTGATCGAAGCAAGCTCTTCCTCGCCAAGCGTCTTTTGAAAGAGGTTCGTCAAACCGCCTGCGAGGTGTGGGGCCGCATGCGAGTGGGTTGAACAGAGTACGAAGTGGCTTCTCGGGATTCCGTACTTTTCTTCGATAGCCCTAGCAATCTTCCCCGTTAATTCAGCGGTCACGAAGATGCTGTCCACCGAAACAAGTAGCATCGTCTCGGAATCTTGTAAAGACTTTGATAAGGCCATTACTCGGCAACTCAACGGATCAGCAACGCCGTCAAAGACTTTTTCGCGATTGCTGTAACCGCTCAATCGAACGGGCTCGCTGGGTGTCACATCCGTTTTTCCAAAGCCGATCCGCCATTGGGCAGAGGAAGCACCCGTCGTTTGAGCATGGCATGGAGTCGAGCACGCAATCGCGATTAAACAATGCGCTGTGAAGACCAAGATGAACGCGATGGCTTGTTTGACGTCGAACTGGAGTTTTTGCGATCCCATAAGTCCTCTCATTGTTTCGTAGCCGCATCGTGTCGTGAGGCCCAGTTGGCTCGTTGCGGTCCCGTAAGTACCGCCAGCATGTCGTAGTCCTTTGGCCAACCACCGTTCTTCCGCTGAAACAAAAGAATATTGTCGACGATCTCTTGGACTTGGTCCGTTGCGTAAGAGGGCTGGTCTTTCTCTGGTTGTATGAAACGTGTTTCATCGCGAATATTCCGCCAGTGCGAGATCCCACTATAGAAAGGCGAGACGTCGATAGGCATCAAAACCGCGAAGAACACCGAAACACGTTGAATTTGATTCCACACTCGTTGAACTCCACTGTTTTGATAAAGTTCACGCCATTCGGGGCGGGCCCGACGGCAAACCGTTCGGAAAATACTATGGACTTGAAGTCGGTATTATCACTATAGGGGATAAACGGGCTGAATTGTATGTTGTGAGCGGAGTCAGTACGAAATGCAATCACTATTTTTTCGATCGATTTTATTGACTGCTTTTTGCAGTTTCGGTGCCATTGGGCATGCCGAGACGACTGGCTGGTCTTGGGGGCCGTTTGCTTCCTCGACGACCAAATCGGAAGTGGGAGTTACGTCGAAAGAATCCTCCTCATGGCTCCCACAATGGAAAATGCCTGATGTAGCAGGGTCAGTCAAGAGTGCGACTAGGACGGTAACCAATACGACATCGAATGCTTGGAACAGTGCTTCTCGTACCACCAAACGCGCTTGGAAGAAAACAACTGACTTTCTCGATCCGTTTCCCGATGACCCCAAGTCAACCGTGAGTTCGTCGAGCTCCAGAAGCAGTGGCGGATCGAGTTGGTTTGGTGGCTCGAAGAAAACTGAAAAGCCGGCAACGGTTCAGGAATTTCTGCGTCAAGACCGCCCGTAGCAGAGTGGCAATTGGCGCCTCCGATTGCCTAAATCCCTTTCATCAGATATTCGATCGCGCGAACTAGCTGAGGATCTTTTGAAAGAGACGGATCGCGTTTCAGTAGCACCTCGGGTTCGCTATTTCCAACGTGATCGCCAATGCCAAGCGAATCGATTTCGCGCTTACGGAGTGGATTCCCTCGATCTCGCAATCGTTCATAGACCGATTTTTTTTGCTCTTCGTTCAGCGGTAAAGCGAGATCTTTGTTGGGCATGACGCCCCATTCATCTTCTTCCGTCGACTTCGGTCGTTTGTGTATGTTGCGACCACTGGGCGGGTAGTAGTGAGCCGAGGTCAATCGCAATGCGGCTTTGCCACCTTCCAATTCGATCACGTTTTGGACGGACCCTTTCCCAAAGGTTCGCTCGCCGATAATGGTCGCACGAAGTCGATCTTGCAGGCAGGCCGCCGTTACCTCGCTTGCGCTTGCGGACATGTCGTTTACTAGAACGACGATTGGCGTTGAATCCGGCAGTTCGACGCCGGCGGTTGCTTTGCGAGTCGACTCGAGAACGCCATCGCGACCTGCGGTGGATACGATAACACCGTCTTCGAGAAACATGTCGCAGATATCGGTCGCAGTGGGCAACAAACCGCCAGCATTGTCGCGAAGATCTATGATAACACCGCTCGCTTGATCGCGAATCGAAGCCAGAGCTGTTCGAAGTTCGTTCGTCGTCTTCTCGCCGAAGATCTCGACTCGTAGATAGGCAATCTTCGGGTTCGCTTGCATCAAGAACTCCCAATGGCCATCGGGAAGCCGGCTATCACCAGTTACTGATTCCGTTTCAATGATCGCTCGTCGGATCTTGATCTTGATCGGGTCGGGGGAGCCTTCGCGACGAATCGTCAATGTGACCTCGGTGTCCGGTGCGCCACGGAGAAACTGCGTGGCATCTTCGGTGTCCAGTCCAATTGCAGAATGCGAATCGATTTTTTCGATCACATCGCCTGCCAATACACCGGCTTTGAAAGCGGGTGAATCAAATAAGACCGAAAAAATCTGTAGCCGATCTGTTTCCGAGCGACGTTCGATGACGATCCCCAGTCCGCCGAACTCTTGATTGATCTGCGACTGAAACGAAGGGAAATCCTCTGGCGCGATGTATCCGCTGTAGGTATCCAGCGAATTGATCATCCCCTTCATCGCGGCTCGATACAGTTGGTGGCGATCGACCGACTCGACGTAGCTATGCTCGATAACATCCATCGCGAACCCCAAATCTCCCAACTGCCTTTGTTGGCGGGCTTGGATTGCGCAGCAAAGACAAATCAAGGTCATCAGTCCTAATACGCGTCCATTGCGATACGTCATACTCCCGGCTCAACGGTTGAAAGTTGTCGAACTGTAGACTCATTTGCCAGATAGTCGATGGCTTGCTTCATTTTCGCCACATCAACAGTGTGCACCTGTAGAGTCTGTCCCAAATCCTGAATCATCGTAAGCGTGAGTCGACCGCCCAAATGCTGGCGAAATTCTTCGAGTCCTTCAAAGATTGCCGCATCATCAAGTTTTTGATGATGAGTCGGTAAACCTAAGTCATGAAAAGCTTCCAACGTTCGGTCCACAATCGTTTGAGGAAGCTCATGTACCAGTGACGAGTAAACGACGTCGAGCGCGACACCGATGGCGACCGCTTCACCGTGTCGTAGTTGATACTGGCAAAGCGACTCTAATTTATGTGCTGACCAATGACCAAAATCGAGCGGTCTCGCTTCGTTCGATTCGAAGGGATCTCCCCCATGCGTAATATGATGAAGATGCGTGAGGACCGACGCGCGTATCGCCTGAATCGCAATCGGCATATCGCGCTGGGCGATGCGCTTCGCATTTTGGCAAAGCATGTTAAATGCGGTAGGACTCTTGAGGAGCGATACTTTAATCGCTTCAGAGAATCCTGAACGAAAGTCGCGGTCGCTTAAATGAGACAAAAGCGTTCGATCGTTAACGACGGCCCAAGGAACCGCGAATGTCCCCTTCCAGTTCTTCTTTCCAAATGCATTGACCGCATTTTTGACGCCGACGCCCGAATCGGCTTGTGCCAAAGTCGTAGTAGGAAAGCGGATCAACCGTATTCCTCGATGGGCAATGGCGGCCGCGTATCCTACGGCGTCGAGAATCGCTCCACCGCCAATCGCAAGCACATAGTTTCGCCGATCTAAGCCGTCGTGATGAATCGCTTGCAACAAATACTCGATCGCCGAATCCGACGTTTTGATTTGCTCGCCACCGATAAGTGTCTGAGGGGGCCGAGTGATTTCGATCTGGGGAGTCGCTGCAATGCAACTGCGGATTCGATCGATTATCGCTGGGTCGGCATCGGAAACGCCCTGATCAATCCAGATTTGGACACGAGCGGGCCCCTCTTCCGTTTCGAACAGTTTAGCAACTTCGTGCCAGTCGACACCAAAACAGTCATGGGTGAATCGCAAGCGATGCCGAAACGGCACGCTAAAGTCGATATCCACACGATGGTCAGCGTTATGAATATCCAGTGGTGGCATTGGGGGCGGTGGTAGGAGGGAATGCGTCGTAAAACTCAATTCTAGCTAGACCATGGCTGCCTTCCTAGTCGGCCCCATACCCGAATAGGGGATCATCCGTTGAAGCATTCGGCCAAAAAGCGTCCGTTTCTCGATGCCGCCTCCATCTTTATGACCTATGGTTTCAATGGTCGGCCGTTCCGTTACCGCAACTATCCCAAGTGGTTTAGACCGATGGCAACTGCAAAATCGTTAAAAAGACTACGATCCGCTTCGAACGCATTTCTCGAAGATGGCGGTTCGCTGCTGCACGGAGTTGACAGCTTATTGCAGGATATCCAACAAACTTTGGTTGACTTGCAACGCCGCGAAGAGATCCTGGTCGGACGAGAAATAGAGCTGGAATCACGCGAAGCTTGCCTTAACGAGATGCTCAAAACGCTCGCCATCATCGTTTCGTCCCTTGCGTCGATCCCACCATCCGAAGTTCCGCCGTCGGATCCGAAGCCGACTCCAGTGGTAACGATCGAGAGCACGGGCCCAATGCCATTGACTTTGATAGCGGAACGGCGCGAGCCGTCCGGTGAAGCTCGAGAAAACTCAGCGAAACAGGACGGCTTGCGATGTTCCGTTACAGTAAATTCGCCAATGTCAGCGGCATTGGGCACTGGCCCTACTGCGGAATCGAAGCTCGCGAAAGAGCTGGCTGAAATTCAATCGACTGTTGCCGAGGTCGTGTTGCCCGATAGAGCGCCGGAAACTGAAAAGGCGCCGGCAACAGCGGCCGCTTCGACTCAGCGATTCTCCAATCACCGCAAGAAGCGACGTCGGTAATCCCAACGCGTCGTTCAATTTTGGGTTAGTCCTAAATTTTAAGACATTTCTCGCTGACCGCCACCTCGATGACGTTCGTTCCCAGGCTCCGCCTGGGAACGCACTGTCTTGGAGGCTCCGCCTCCCGAATCGTCGGTGCCCTTCGTCACTTCGGCAGGCGGAGCCTGCAATTCATTGGGTTCCCAGGCAGAGCCTCGGAACCAGTCGGTGCGATCAGCGAGGAGTGTCAAGTTTAATGGGTGTTATCGGAAATTGAATCACGGCGTTGGGACAAGCCCCCATCGCCACTCAATCAATATTCGGTGCCGAACGAGCACAATCTGATCTTCAAGAAGTCATTGCCCCACAAGAGAGGTCGAGAGTCAAAGCAACCCGATTTCGTAGCGGGAGGAAGGATTTTCGACGAGTCGCAGAGCGACTCGTCCACGACGTTCACGGCCTCAATGCGGGGCTTGAGCGATCAATCGGTCGAC
>JANPLJ010000031.1:0-9431 GCA_031426475.1 Pirellulaceae bacterium
GCCGGTGATGCTGCCGCCAGGGAACGTTGCGCGAATCAGATCGGTGAAAGAAGCCGATGCCTGCAGCGTCGCTTCGATCGAGCTTACCGCATGGGTAACGAATGGATACTCCTCGATCGAATACCACTCAGGTACTGCCAACGAATCGGGTTCACAGACTCGCGACAGATCATTTCGGATAAGATCGACGATCATGGTGTTTTCAGCGCGGTCCTTTTCACTCGCCAGCAGTTGACGCGTTTGCTCGGCATCGATTTTCTCGTCGCCCGTTCGACGCCGCGTGCCTTTGATGGGACGTGATTCAACGAGCTTGCCTTGAACTCGTATGAAGCGTTCGGGAGATGCGCTAACGATTTGAAATAGCCCGCCATCAAAATAAGCTGCGAACGGTGCTGGGTTGACGGCACGCAGTCGGCAAAACAAATCGAGCGAAGCAGTATCGGAAGGACGCATCAGACGTTGCGACAGATTCACCTGGAAGATGTCACCTGCGTAGATATATTCGCGAGCTCGATCGACAGCCGCTCGAAAACCGAAGCTATCAAAATTCCCAAGCCAGCCTCCGCCCAGGCGAGTCTGGAATTGGGGCGCCGTTAGTCCGTGCGCCATCGCTTGAAATCCGATCGAAGTCGATGGGATATCGGGAATGGCTGCGGCCAGCCGGGATTGAAAGAATCGCATTCGCTGCTCGGCGCGTTGTCGCCGCGACCGTGGATCGATCTCTGGGAATCCCTGCGATATGATCCAGCCTTGCCCATTGCGTGCGTGGTCCCAAGCTAAAACAGTATCGTAGAAGCCGAACATGGCTAGCGGGATATCGAACTCATTGTGGCGAGCTATCGGAATTCGCTCAAAACAGCGCCCAAATTCATAGCCCAGGAACCCGACGGCGCCACCTTGAAATGGCGGTAGTCCGGCGATCGGTGTTTCTATTCGGAAGGCTTCGAGGAGCCTCGCCATTGGTGCCAGAGGATCCGCAACAGGCCGTGTCAAGCGATACAGATCAAATGGGTCGGCGACCAAAAAACTATATTGCCCCAGCCGCCCTATCGACATGGCGCTGTCCAAAGTTGCCAAATACGGGAGTCCATCAAGGCGACGCATCGCATACTCGACATCGACGTGCGCTGGCAATAACTCGACAAGTGGATCGAAAGGAGCCAAACAAGTATCCAGGGAGAAGTTCCGGGCTAAAAGGGAAGTCTTTGGTAATGACAGTGAAACTGCGGTTGCTCGGATGAGCAATCCTCACGATGATACTTCCGATCCACGGTTCGCGCGAAGAGACGGACGCACCTTTTTCCTGTCGTCGAGTATTTCGGATGATCAACACCCTGTTTTTGCCAGAACTTCGCGAAATGCTCGCCGCCAATGACGATCGCGAGCTGAGCGAATTCTGCACGGCCCTTCATCCGGCGCGAACCGCCGAGTTTATGGAAGGCCTTGAGGCCGACGAGTCGTGGCGGGTGCTTCAGTACGCAAAGCCTGCCCTGCAAGCTGAAATATTTCAGTATTTTGAGCTCGATCGAAAACTCGAACTCCTAAGATCTCAGGACGAAGTTCAAGTCGCGACCTTGGTAACCTGCCTTCCCGCGGACGATGTTGTCGACCTTTTTCAAGAGCTTGAAAGCGACCGCGTCGATCAGATTCTTGCGCTGGTTCCCGCTCCAGATCGTCGGGATATTCGCCGCCTGCAAACGTTTCCGGAAGGGACGGCAGGTGCCTTGATGACAACCGAGGCGGCCTGTTTGACCGAAAACCTATCTGTCCAACAGGCGATGGAGCAGCTCAGCAAGCAAGCGGAGCGACTGGAGACAATCTATTACATCTACGTGATCGATAGCACGAATCACCTGCGTGGAATTGTAAGCGCTCGAAGCCTTGTGTCGTCGATTGGTCGCCCTGAAAAGCGACTCGCCGAGCTGATGAAGACGGACATTGTGACGGTCAACGTTCACGACGATCAAGAACTCGTTGCTGAACGCGTTGCGTTCTACAACTTATCCGCAATCCCGGTTGTGGACGATCAACGACATCTCGTAGGTATCATTACGCACGATGACATTATCGACGTTGTGCGACGCGAAGCGACGGAAGACGTCCAGCGTATGGCAGGGGTTGAGCCGCTTCCTGATTCCTATATGCGAACCTCGCTTTTGACGTTAACTTGGAAACGTGGAATCTGGTTGACGATTCTATTCTTCGCTGCGCTTCTGGCAGCGTTGGCATTGCAATACTACCATCACGAACTCACGAAGTATGATTGGCTGGTATGGTTCCTGCCGTTGATTATCAGCAGCGGCGGAAACTCGGGTAGCCAATCATCGACATTGATTATTTCAGCACTTGCCACACGCGACGTCGAAACCGGCAATGCATGGTACATCTTGAAACGGGAGTTCTTTACAGGACTGCTCTTGGGCGCTTTGCTAGGACTGATCGGCTTTTGCTCGGCGGTCGTGTTGGCTCCTAGCATTTATGCGGCGGCCGTTATTCCAATCACGATTTTGTGCGTCGTCGTTTGCGGTACGTCGCTCGGATCAATGCTGCCATTAATTCTCAAGAACGCAGGCTTGGATCCGGCTTTAATGAGCAGTCCGCTGATTGCAGGCATCAGCGATATTCTTGGAATCGTTATCTATCTTAACGTTGCCTTGTTGTTGCTCCGATAGTCAACCTAGCCATCACAGTTTGACACGTTAAAGTCACCGTAGTCGGATCGACCGTTGTCTTGAGTAGTCATGCTAGAGTGGCATAACCCGAACAATCGATGTTACTGTTGTTCACAGTACGAATCGACCTTTCGAAGCGATCCAACTCGACTGGATCCGACGCTTTTGGGCGGCCAACATTTGATGCGATTTGAAAACGCCATCCCAAGGATTCCCAATGCGAAGGCAGGCTCCTCAAGCCTTTTGTGCCTTCATGTGGCTCCACGCTTCACGGTGTTCGAACTCAGTCTTCCGTTGCAACGTCGCACCTCCCGATTGATTTCGATGTCCATGATGCTGGTTGTTTGCTCTTTTTCGATCACTAGCTCGCCGTTGCATGCCCAGCTCATTCCCGCAGCCTTTGTCGAACCAGTCGTTTCGCCGCTGGTCGACGATCCGGCGGCGATGCCCTTGACCGGATATCGGAACGATGGAGCACCGAATGCAAGCAAAACAGAGGATGCGATTGAGAAACGCATTTATTCGTCGGACGAAATTGCGCAACTGGCTGCCCGCAACGCCTCGTTAGCAATTTTGATGCGAGGAGATCTTCAGGCGGACCGAACAGGAGTCTTCCGTCCTTCCAAGAAACAACAAGCGATTCTGAACCTGCGATCGAAAATACAGGAATTTCGCATTGCGAGGCAAACACAACTCGCTGCGTCTCAAGCTCTAGAGCTGCATTTTGCTTTGGCGACGATCGCGTCCTTGGAACCTTTACAAAACGAACTTCGGGGTCTTCTCAAGCTTCAACGCGAGCGTCAAGAGCGAGCGATCGAGCGAGGGATCTCGATTTCCGATCCGACTGCCATTGACCGGTTGTTGTCGACAACTCAAGACACGCAACTCCAATCTCAAAGCAAGGCAGCGCAGCTTCGGAGCCAACTCGCATTGCTCGTCGATCCTTCCATCGCTTGTCATTACGTGCCCGAGCCGATGAATGTTCCCGAATCGACAACTACCGAGAATTGCAAGATGATCGAATGGGCCATGTGCCAACGATGCGATCTCGCCGGGCTCATCTACTTGCGGTCGCACCTGAACGAGGAAACGCTGGACGTCGCTCGTTGGATGTCTGACGTCCTTTCTGGATCCGTTACGCTCGCTGCTGGATTCTCGTCGAGACCGCTATCGCTGCTAGGAATTGTCTCGTCGAAACAGAAGCAGGCCCAACAAGAAGAACTCTGTGAAAGACTAAATATGCTGGACGAAGCCATCAAAAGCCTTCGAGCAAAAATCGCTTCGGAAGTTGATATCGCATTGAACAAGCAATCGACGGCTTACTCGCGATTTACCAATACGCAGGCACACGTCGACTTGTGGCAGCATCGAGTCGCACAATTGCGATCCTACGGCGAACAAGTCAAGGCGCAACCTGCTGAAATGCTGGAAGCCGAGTTACAGGTCCTGCAGGCTAAAAGCGAGTTGGTGCAACGTCAAGGCGATTGGCATCAGGCGATCGTTGAGCTCGCTCTCGCCGTCGGCTGTATTCCGTAGCAACTAAAGCAAGTGCTTCGCTTTGGCTTCTAGGTATTGATTAACCAGAGGCGATGTTAGTTGTTCAGGGAACGCATCGACGACGAGAACGCCTTGGCGTTGCATACGCCGAATCACTTCGTTTCGCCAGGTCAGCATTTGTGCAGCGGCCGCGCTTCGGTAAAGTACGCTTTCATCCATGTCGGGGTAGTCCGCATAGTCAAAAATGCGGTGATCTCGCAGCAAGGCCAGGACTGGCAGGTGCCGCCCCGAGAGATTTCCCAAGTAATCGGTAACTTGATTCGCGGAGACTTCGTCGATGACATTGGTGATCAATACCACCATCGAGCGACGTCGGCAATGATTCGAGAAATGCAGAAAGGCAGCGTCAAACCGAGACTGAACCATTTTCGGAAATCGGTCAAAGCTCGCATGCAATAGTCGATTCATATGGCTATTGCCACTTTGTAACGGCACGTAGTCATGGACTCGGTCCGAGAAACACATTAACCCGACCGAATCTCGCTGTTGCAATGCAACGTAGCTGAGCATCAACATCGAATTGAAGGCATAGTCAACGAGGCTAAGTCCCTGATATTCATTGGTCATCATTCGTCCGCAATCAACCATGAATACGATTCGTTGACTATGATCGCTTTGGAATTGCTTGACCGTCAATTTTTGTCTTCGAGCAGTGCTTCGCCAATCAATATGTTTGTAGTTGTCACCATGGTTGTAGTCACGCAAACGTTCAAAGTTATTGTCTTGTCCGATGTGACGTGTTCGACGTACTCCGATTAGACTGAGTCGATTTGTTCGAGCCAACATCGCATACTCCGCTAACTGCTTCATGTCAGGATAGACATGAAGTGTGTTGGTCGCGTCACGGACTAAGTGCCGAATCCAAAAGCCAGCCAAACTATGCAGCCGAAAATAGACCCTCTCAAGGCGAAACTCGCCGCGCCGGCTTGCTCGCAATCGATACGAGATATTGACTCGCTTTCCGGCTGGTAAAATGACTTCTTGTTCGGCTGGATCTGCTGTTAACCCATGCGCCTGGTCATCGCGGACATCGAAACGGAGTGTCCGATCGGAAAGATTGCTCAATTGAAGCACGACATCATGAGATTTGCCTAACGATGCAACTTTCGCCAGCATTCGGTCAACCTTCAGTCGGCTTGGGCGGATCAACGTAATCAGGTCGACAAATAGGCATATCGCAGCAAGAACGTCCAGGAGCATCACGAAGAACGCAAAAGACGGCCTCCAGATCGTGAGCAGCGAAACCAATGCAACTGGGCCGAAAACGGCTAGCCATCGGAGCGTAGGGAAGATCTTCCAAACGAACGCTAATAGAATCGCCGGCAAAAGAGCAGCCGCCAGCACGAGCCACGGCAAATACGACAATATTTTTTCAAACCAATCAGTCGATATCATCCAGCTAACCGTGTGTCGTAATTCTTTGAGTCTAAAACCGGATTTGCCAAGCCAAGATGGATACGCCCTTAACTTCTGGGAACTTCGATACTTCGAATCAACTTGCCGAGCTCCTCGTCGACAGTGTTTCCTTCAACTTCGGCTTCCGCAGTCAAGATGACTCGATGTCGCAAAGCGGGTACTGCTATCTCGACAGCATCGTCAGGTACGGCAAAACTCCGTCCACGAAACGCGGCCAATGTACGAGCTCCCTGAACCAACGCAATCCCGGCGCGAGGCGAAGCGCCCAAATGAAAGGTCGGCCAAGCTCGTGTGGCTCGGACCAATCGATTGATATACGCCAACAATTTCGGTTCGATGCGAACTCGGGCGTTGTTCTGGATCGTTGCATTGATTTCGACAGCATCGGTAATCTGAGCAATTTTCGACGCCAACTGATGATTGATGTCGACTTGTTGGCTATGCAAGTGAAGCACCCGAGCTTCTTCTTGTTCGGATGGATAGCTGATCATCGCTTTGAACATAAATCGATCCAGCTGGGCTTCCGGAAGATTGTACGTTCCTTCGCTTTCGATCGGATTCTGAGTTGCCAAGACCAGAAAGGGCCGAGGTACCTTGTGGCTCGTTCCGTCGATGGTCACGTTGTACTCTTGCATAATTTCCAAGAGCGCGGCGTGTGTCTTGGCCGGTGATCGATTGATTTCGTCGGCCAACAGCAATTGAGTGAAAACGGGGCCAGGCCTAAATCGAAAATCCTGTGTCTTGACATCCAGGATGGGAGCGCCGGTAATGTCGGACGGCATGAGGTCGGCAGTGAATTGCACACGTCCAAACTGGCAACCAAGCACGCGTCCAAGGGTGCGTACAAAAAGAGTCTTCCCCAACCCGGGTACGCTCTCAATCAAAACATGCCCGCCGGAAAACAGAGCCGTCAACGTTGTTAACACGAGCTCTTCTTGCCCAACGAATATCTTTCCGATCTCGGCGATCATCAATTCGAATAGCTGTTTGCTGGTTCGACCGGACGATCCAGCCATCGGAGCTGGCACTTCGATCGGGACAGCCATAGCACTCGGTTCCTGAATCGGCGGAGCCTGGCTTAGCGATTCTTCGGTAGGATTCGAATTGAAAGAAGGTGGCTGGTTCATGAAGTCTCGTTAGTAGAATTGAGTGACGTTTTCGATACAACACTGGACGGCGGATTTGGCGAAGATGGAGCTATCGTCGACCATGGGCTGGCGGAATCGCGTCGAACCTCTCGGAAGTAGTCTGCGATCCGCTGTAAAGCATAGTTTCGATCGCGGGATTGCGCAAGAAGATCTCCGAGCGCCTCGATATGCTTTCCGAAGTCGGTAGTAGACGGCGAGGGCAGCTTCTGTGGTCGTCCGAAAATCGGCAACATCGCCAATAGTGCAATGGATCCCAGAAAGAGACTTTGAATTGCAATCAGACTCAACGGCCAAATACGCAGCCATTCGAATCCTTTCGGATCGGCGTCATCCCACGGTTGACGTATTCGCGTTTCACCGTCGGTCGCCAAAAACCCGATCCGCCCCATTGGAGTAACCTGACGGATCAGACGCTCAACAATCTGGCCATTCCCGCGATTTACAAGTGATTCATTCATCAACACAGATCCGTTCGCGACCAATATTAATCGACTATCTCCCCATCGTTGGTAGGAGATCGACGAAATGATCGGAATGCCAGCCTCATTTGCTAACAACGTATCGATCTTCGGTGATCCATAGTCCGTCATCTCCGCCCCGAGTTCCCGGGGACTTTCATCATCCGATCCAGCATTCGAACTGCTAGGACCTGAAGCGCGATCGGCGGCGGATGTGTTTTCGAGAGGTAATTTGGCTGATCGCGGTTTAGGGTTAGGTAACAGCGGTCCACGGAGCACGACGTGCGTATCGTCAACTTTGAGATCCTGAGACCAAGGACCTTTGAAAGACTTGACGGGACGCGAAAGCGTACTGCCCAACTGTTGTTCAAACCACCCGCATTTCAGTTTCTCACCCGAGCGCAGGCGAGCTGCCTCGATCTCGGCGTCAGCATAAGCTTCTTGTAGACGAAACGTACGGCGATCTTCTGACGCAGCTGCATCGGCCGCTTTGCGCCAGTAGTGCGATGCGGGAGAATAGTCGCGACCTAGGTAAATAAGTGTTCTTGACGGACTCGTCGAGAGCCATTCGTCGAACCAATAGATCTCTTGATCATTCGGTGCCCGAAAATCCTTTGGTGCCCATAGAATCGTATTCAGTTTCTGTGATCGCTGCGACAGGCTGATAAGCTCGTTCGTCCGGTGTCCCCGCTGTTCACAGAGCTCACGAAAAACAGTCAAGCCACTCAAGCTTTTTCGACTATGAGTGTTGCTGCCACCGTAATCGTCCATCGGCGGTCCGCTTCCACGATCACAGCCGACAAACCCACCCATCAAGATCAGACCGAGCTTGATCAGGTCGGGGCCCGTTTTGGAATCGCTTCGAGATGGTCTTGCCGAATCGTCGTGCTCCTCGGGACGCAATCGACGCAGCTTTGCTTCTTGGATTGCCTCTTGGACGGCTGGCAACAGTCCCCAAAATCGCTCGCATTGCTCGCGGCTCACCGAGAAACGCCCAAAGAAAACAGCTTCGAAAACGAGAACCAAATGTTGATG
This sequence comes from Pirellulaceae bacterium, assembly GCA_031426475.1. Lineage (GTDB taxonomy): Bacteria > Planctomycetota > Planctomycetia > Pirellulales > Pirellulaceae > JAIYDQ01. The sequence goes on from JANPLJ010000031.1 coordinate 8,287, forward strand.
GAGCTTCGCCAAACGCGGTTCATTTTGAAGTTCTCGAAGGTAAACACGGTTCGTCTTTCCTCGTTGAAGACGAATACAATCGGCCGCGTCCAACTCCACCAAGACGTGACTGAAGAGATAGACAATCGATTTTGCGTAATCTTCATTGAGACGAAACGCTTCAGCTTGCGCTAGAAGCCCCTGGGGTGCAATGTCGATGTTATAAGGTAAGTCTACAAGCTTTGCCCGTTCATGATCAACGATCGCATTGGACTGTGCCGCTTTTCGACGATTTGGAACGAACCAGCCTCGTTCGGCAGCCAACCAAAGATAATAGACGACTCCGACGACAAACAGCGCTAGCAGTCCCCCAAAAATCCAAGGTGTAACCGATGCGATGCTTTGAGACATCGTATCCCACCAATCCCAAAATCCGCTCCGTTTCGCGACCGGAGGCTCAACGTAGATATGTTTGTGCCTGTCGATCAACACATCTTCTGCGTCTTGAAGCGATTTGGCCGTAGGGAACTTAAGCGTCTTTTCGGTCGTATCATACCAAACCGGATTCGAACCTTCCGTCAGCGATTTTTCGACGTCGCTGCTCGATAGATCACCACATGCATTTATCGACAAGAAGACGACACACCAGGATACGACAATCGTGTGACCCAAGATACCTGGACGCGGTTGTCCAAGAGATGGCGTGCAATTAGAAAGCATTGTCGGCCCCCGTCAGGCGACGCGATTCCGCGCGAAGCCGGAGATCGAGTTCCCAGCCTTCCAATCGTGTTCGACAATCCAGGTAGGACAGAAATCGAAAGACGGTTCCCCAAAGCGCAACCAGCCATAAATTCAAGGGAAAGACGATGATATCCATCCACCATTCCCAAGTCCAGACTCCGAAAAATACGCCGCTAACAAATAGTTCTGTCAAAGTTACCGCACACAGCATCATCAGCATCGCAATAGACATGGCGATCGCGCGAACGATCAAGTCTCCCGATAACTGCGAGTGCAATCCGAAAGACCGTTGCCGAAACATCATCGATTGACCATCGCTGGTTTTCGTGCGGCTTCGCATCGGCGATTGTTCCAGCATTAATATCTCTGGTGCAAAAGGTCGGAAGGCTCGAACTAAGATCGCTGATCCACACAAGACAAGACCC
>JANPLJ010000032.1:0-7393 GCA_031426475.1 Pirellulaceae bacterium
GCTCTTTAAAACTCTGTCCGTGTGCAAGGTGCATTGGATAGTAAAACAGAAAGGGACGATCGCGATTTCGTTTCAGGAAATCGATCGCAAATTCCTGCGTCACATCCGGGCCAAAGCGCCCTGGATGCACTTCGCGTTTTCCGTTCCGTAAAAACACGGGATTCCAATAGCGGCTTTCAATCATCGGCATGAACATGCCGGTGTCAGGAACCGACTCGCGTCGCACCGCATCGCGAAATTTCGCCATCTCGTGTGGCGGTACACGGTCGGCATCTATGCTCCCTGGCCAGACGAGATGGTCGTCAAAGCCGTGGCGAGTTAACACGTCTGGTTCGTCATAGAGATTGTTGATCTGCCACTTACCCGCGATACCGGTGACGTAGCCCGCATCGTGAAACAATCGCGGGAAGATGATTTCACGTTTTGGATCGAGCCCTCCGCCGCTGTACAGCGCCGCGTCATGATGCAGAGTGAACCCAGTTCGATACGGTTGCCTTCCTGTGAGCAACACCGTGCGACTCGGCCCGCAAATCGGAAAAGTATAGCAATGTTCGAATCGCACGCCTTCGCTTGCAAGTCGATCGATGTTTGGCGTGCAGCGTTCCTCGCTCCCGTAGCAACCAAACCACTCCTGTCCGATGTTATCGAGCAATATCAAGACGACATTGGGGTGTTCCGGCAGGGCTGAACTATCCGCGCAGGCGGAAAACCCGTGAGCGATTGAAATGATACTGTAAATGAGAATCGCATTGATGAGCTTGTACATTCCGTCACCTACTGAGAATCTCATGGATACCGATGGTGGTTTGCATTCTAGCATTTCTATCGAAGGGAGTTGCCGAAAACCGCCCTTCAATTTTCACTTCAAGGTTAACCTAATCGGAAACCAACCATCACCGAGCTGGCGATCAGCGAGAAGTCTCCTAAAATTCCTAAATAGCCTTGTATTCAAACACCGAATCAGAAAGTTCTCAAAATGACTTCTTCCGGCCGGACATCGTGTCACGATCATTCAGGGAGACAAAGCCCAGTCGACGCGCTTTGATGGATTGATTCCGGCTTTACAGAACGCTGATTTGCTGATCACGTTCGTTCGACGTGCGACGCCGCCTCAGGAACAGCAGAAGGCATTGCGACTGTGCAACGACGCGAACGATCGGCAATCGGATATGATTGCCCGTTAGAATCCACTCAACTCATCACTTCGATTCGCATGGAGTGTACAATATCGTCTTGTTGACAATTGCGAAAGACGCAATTGTACCAGTCGATGATAATTCGCGTGTGATGCGATACACAACTTGTACGAGATGATTTGCCGGAAGGCGGAAGACTTCATGACCCAAGCGAATACGAATCCAGGTCCCACCACTCTATCCATGGCTTGGGTAGTTGTCGCGCTATTGTTCCCTGTTGCCTTGTTGAATTACCTGGATCGTCAAATGATCGCGTCGATGAAGTCGTCTGTTATGGGCGATATTCCAAGTATCACCAACGATGAGAACTGGGGAATCATGATGGCCCTGTTCAAATGGGTTTACGCTTTCTCTAGTCCAATTGGCGGGTATCTAGCGGATCGATTTAGTCGGCGTTGGACCATCTGTGCAAGCCTTCTTGTTTGGTCATCGATCACTTGGTGTACTGGTCGGGTAACAACTTACGACGAATTGCTTTGGACACGCGCTTTGATGGGTTTGAGCGAAGCAATCTATATCCCATCAGCCCTTGCGATGATCGCCGAATATCATTTTGGCTCGACTCGCTCGCGTGCGGTAGGAATTCACCAGATCGGAATGTACTTCGGAATGATCCTCGGTGGTTTTTCGGGCTATGCGGCTGACATGCCAGAAATCGGGTGGCGTGCAACATTTCATTGGATTGGCCTTGCCGGAATTCTCTACGCCATACCCCTACTAACATTCCTACGTGATCCGCCACAAACGACCAACAAGGACGACCGGGCACCGAAGCCAAGCGTTGACACAGCGCTTCGAGAATTATTCGCGAATAAATCTTTCCTTTTGATGATTGCGTACTTTACCCTCCCTGCACTTGCGGGCTGGGTCGTCCGCGACTGGATGCCATCGATTTTGCAAGAAAATTTCAATATCAGCCAAGGCGTCGCGGGCGTTTCGGCGACGCTCTACTGGCAAATCGCGGCGATCGTCGCTGCGTTGTTCGGTGGATGGTTAGCAGACAGGTGGATGCGTAAAACCAATCGAGGTCGGATCTACGTAAGTGCGATCGGAATGGGCTTGATTGTCCCCGCTCTCTTCGGAGTTGGAAATTCGTCGAATGTCCACTCACTCGCCTTGGCCATTGCATCTCTAATCGTTTTTGGAATCGGTTGGGGGTTTTTCGATTGCAACAATATGCCAATTCTTTGCCAGATCGTTCGTCCGGAACTTCGGGCAACGGCCTACGGGATTATGAATATGGTAAGCATCAGTTTTGGCGGTATTGTCGATTGGGGATTCGGGTTTTTGAAGGATCGAGACGCGCCTTTGAATATTGTTTTTGGCGGCTTTGCGAGTGCATGCATAGTTTCCATTTTCATTGTCTTGTCGATCAAGCCTCGCGAGATTCAAGAGACAATCCGCTAGTTTCATCTTGTTCTCAACCGCTCATTCCTTGATGACGAACTTGGCTTTGAGTTTAGCGACTTCGGTTGCTAAACCGGCTAGCTCGACGCTTTTCAAGACTTCGGCGAAATCTTTATATGCGTCGGGAGCTTCGTCGATAGGGTAATGACTTGGATCGGAGAAAAATCGTTCCCCAGATCGACGATTCCAGTCGCTTCGCCGGTGGTTATAATCCCTCGCTCGTCGGCTTGTTGAGAAGTGGAGGGAAGCGTCATAGATCGAATCGGCCAACGATTCTGGTACAGCTAGTTCGAGAGTCCTTCGTACCTGAGCACACAACTGCGACGCCTTGATCCCGACTTTCTTACCATCACCCTTAGAATCGGGGCGATCGAGACGAGGATCGAATCCATCGCCAGGTTGAATGGAACCCACCAATCCCGGCGGTATGTTTTGACGCTTTCCAGTATGCTTCATGTTCGGTAAGAGCGCCATCGCGTAGTCGAGGTTCGGAGCCTGCCGACAAAAGCACGAAATTTTCCGAGTTCACGCCATGCTTCGGATAGTAAAAGTTCGCTGTACCTTCATCAATCGTTTGTCAAAACCGGAATAAACAAGGAAATGTAGACACTCCTCGCTGATCGCCGGCATCTGGTTCCCAGGCTCCGGCCTGGGAACCCAAGGAATTGCAGGCTCTGCCTGCTGCCGCGTCGCTCGATCCGCGACGTCGCGGGAGGCAGAGCCTCCAAGACAGTGCGTTCCCAGGCAGGAGCCTGGGAACGAGCGTCTACTTACCGGCGATCAGCGAGAAGTGTCGAAATGCGACTAGAATTTGCAAAGACTGTATAATCAATCTCAAGTTGCTTTCGACGCTTTGGTTCCTGTCCTAAAAATCTATGAAATCCTTTTTCGGTAACTTCACCGTTCTGCTGTCTGCGCTACTGCTCACACTAGATGCTACAAACACTCCGGCGAAGGAACCGGATGTGATTGTCATCGTCGCCGACCAATGGAGTACGCGTTATGTTAGTTGGGATAATCGCGAAGTCCGCACTCCGCACCTGGACCGAATCGCCCAGGAAGGGATGATCTTTGATGCTTGTTACACTACTTCGCCAGTATGCATGCCGGCGCGAGTTTCATTGATCACGGGGCTCTATCCCCATAACGGTGGTCATGCCTTGTGGGGAAATGCGCAGAGTTACTGTCCGCCAACGGAAGAAGCTCCGATGTTTCGCGATATTCGTAGCGCAGGCTGGACGACCGCGCAAATCGGAAAGACGCATTGGACCTCGGGCCGAACTTGGCAGGAAAAGTATTCGACGCTCGAAGCGTTTTACTCGGCAATCGGTCTCGATCAGGTTGCCGATATCCCTGGCCCGCCGGATTCGGAAAGAGGATCGAATCCGTATATACGACATTTGCGCAGCCGCGGATTACTAAAGGGAGTCGCAGATGACTTGCGTAATCGCTATTTGACGGATCAATATGAAGCTCGCGCGAGTGTTGTATCCCCCGAAGACTACCACGATGTTTTTACAACGGGCCTAGCTTTGAATGTGATTCGCTCCCAACCCCAAGACTCGCCCCTTTGCCTGGTATTGAGTTTGCATTCGCCGCATCCCCCGTTCGATGCCCCAGGCGACTTTGCGACAATGTTTGATCCCGCGACGCTCACGCTCCCTCCGAATGTACCCGAAGAATATGTTCGCGAAGGTCGCCAATTCGATCATCCGCAAACTCGAAAGATGCTCGCGAACTATTTGGGAAAGATGGCTCTCGTGGATGAATGCGTCGGCCGAATCATCGATTCCCTGAAAGCTCGTGGAACCTGGGAAAATACCTTATTCCTATTCACATCGGATCACGGAGAAATGATGGGTGCACACGGGGCGCTTAGCAAAGGACGGTTTTATGAAGAGTCGGTACGAGTACCACTCGTCGCGCGCTGGCCTGGACACATCCAAGCCGGTCGCAGTGCTGCTCTGGTGCAGATGATGGATATCTATCCCACCATCGTCGAAGCGGTTGGTGGCAAGCTTTCGCCAGGACGTTTCGCGCAGTCGCTCATGCCAGTTGCCTCGGGCGTCAAATCGAGCTTGCGTCCGGTCGCGATCAGCGAAATTGGCGACGAGCCACCGCTTCGTATCATGGCTCGCGATCCTCGTTATAAGTATTGGGCCGACGAAAGTCGCGAGTTTCTCTTCGACCTAGAAAAGGACCCGTACGAGATGAACGACCTTTCCAAAGATACCGAGCACCAAACGACGCTTGGAGAGATGCGAGGAAAGTTGCTCTTGCATCTTCGCTCGACTCAAGCGAACTTTGCCGTTGGCTCAAAACCCAAGGTCCAACGCCTCCGCGAAGCGAAGTCCAAGGAAACGAAACCATGATTTCGATGCGTTGTCTTTTGATTGTTTGCGTTTCGGCGATCGTCGTTTCGAATTCACCAGTTGCAGCAAAGCCGCTGAACGTGCTCTTCATCGCCGTGGATGATCTTCGCCCCGAGCTCGGCTGCTACGGCGCTGCGCACATGAACACGCCGCACATCGACCGACTCGCATCGAGCGGGATGCTTTTTGATCACGCGTATTGCCAAGTTGCCGTTTGCAATCCCTCGCGCAGCAGCTTGCTAAGCGGAACGCGACCCGACACGAACGGAGTGCTTGACAATCAGCACTTCCTGCGTCCGAACATGCCCGATGTCATCACGCTACCACAGCATTTCAAGAATCACGGTTACACGACTGTTTCGCTCGGTAAGATTTTTCATCACAGCGAACGCGAACCCGGCGACGATCCACTATCGTGGAGCGAACCTGCATGGTTTCACGGCGAGCCTTACAAGCACTGGTTCAACAAAGAATCGCTCGACTATGTCAAAGGTCTCAAAGCATTACCCAAAGAAAAGCAACCGAAGCAACTGCGAGCCGCACCGTTTGAAGCCGCGAACGAGCCGGACAAATCTTACCCCGACGCTCAGACTGCGTTGAAAGCGATCGAGACACTTCAGCAACTCAAAGCCGACGACAAGCCGTTTTTTCTTGGTGTGGGATTCGTGAAGCCACACCTTCCGTTTACTTGCCCACAGAGGTATTGGGATCTTTATCCGTCGGAGACCATTCAGCTTGCTACGAATGCCTATCGTCCACACGATGCGCCGGAACCAGCGTTTCACAACAACTACGAACTGCTCAGCTATGGCACCGTGCCGGAAGAAGGCGGAGTCCCCGATGCCATGGCAAAAAATCTGATTCGCGGCTACCGAGCTTGTGTCAGCTTCATGGACGCGCAGGTCGGGCGCGTCATCGACGAACTTGAACGGCTAGGCTTGCGAGAGAATACGCTGGTCGTCCTCTGGGGCGATCATGGCTACCATCTCGGTGAAAACGGAGTCTTTACCAAGATGACCAACTTCGAACTCGGCACTCGCGTCCCGTTGATTGTGAGTCGTCCTTCCATGAAAACAGCCGGACAGAGGACAAAGTCTCTTATCGAACTGGTTGACCTTTATCCTACGCTCGCCGAATGCTGTGACCTTCCTCAGCCGAAGCATCTCGAAGGGATCAGCTTCGTGCCTTTGCTTGAAGAACCGAATCAACCTTGGAAGAAAGCTGCGTTTAGCCAATACTTAAGGACCGGTAAGCCGCCGATCATGGGCCGCAGCATTCGCACCGATCGTTGGCGATACACCGAATGGCATGACCTAAAACAAAAACTCGTCGGTACGGAACTTTACGATGAGACAAGCGATCCGCAAGAGAATACTAACCTTGTCGGTTCTCCTGATCACGCCGAGACGATCCAGTCACTGTCGGCACAATTGAAAGCGGGATGGAAAGCAGCGATTCCATGAAACGTCGTCATTTTCTTCGAGCTACTGCCGCAGCGGCAGCGATGCCGGGTTTAGCAGCCGAGATGCGACCTCGAGCACCGTTTCGTATACTGTATAGCAACGACACAACGAACATCACTTCTTGTATTAGCCCGTTTCATGCAGCGCGCGAGCCCTTTCGAAGAGAAATGCTGGAAGCCACAGTCGACGAAGTCGCGGGCCTCGTGGATGCCCATTTTCTTCAACCGGGGCTCGGCATGGTGCCGATGTGGCCTAGCAAAGTGCTACCGCTCGATACGCACTATGCATGGATCAAGGAACGCTACGGCCAGAAACCCGATTCTTTCGGACAGTTCGTGCTGAAGGGTGGCGATGTAGTCAAGGTCTTCATCGACCGCTGTCATCAGCGCGGGCAGGCGGCGTTCATTTCGTTTCGTCTCAACGACTCGCATCACAAAGAATACGTCGATCCCAAACCTAGCGACAAACCTGGCAGCAGCATCGGCATGAGCGTGACGCGATTCTATGCTGAGCATCCCGAGCATCGGATCAAGCCCGACTCGCAGCGTGGCGCAGACCTTGTGCAAAACTGGGCCGTGCCTGAGGTGCGGGCACAGAAGTTCGCACTCATCCGCGAGCTTTGCGAGAACTACGCGATCGAAGGACTGGAGCTCGATTTCTTGCGTTTCTACAGTTTCTTTCGCACCGAGGAAACGTCGCTGGAGCAGCGCTGCGCCATCATGACGGGTTTCGTTCGCGACGTGCGCGCACTATTGGACCGCACCGCCCGCGATGGTCGCCATCGATGGCTATGCGCGCGTGTCCCCTGTCATCTCCCCGCGCTCGACGTGTTGGGGCTCGACCTCAAAGCGCTCGTTGCGGCCGGTCTCGATATGGTGAACGCTTCCTCGCACTACTTCACCACGCAGCAACACGACCTCGCCACCATTCGCCAATGGACTCAAGGGGCGACACT